>NZ_JBHUMD010000001.1:0-150597 GCF_042684765.1 Flavobacterium suzhouense
CCCAGACAGTGATGGATGGGATGGTACCTTCAACGGTACACCGGTACCGGCAACGGACTACTGGTTTACGGTAACCTACCCGGAATATGACGGTACAACAACCGTGATACGTGAATTTAAATCGCATTTCTCACTGAAGAGATAATGAAATAAAGTTAAATTTTAAAAATGCTGTCAGTAATGGCAGCATTTTTTATAATAATATTAGGATTATATTACCAACCTATGACAAAAATTTATATATTTGACCGCTATGGAAAATTACTGTAAAATAAAGGAGTTGCAGAATTACAAAGCACTGTAACCAAATGGGATTATTGAACATTAATTGCCTGTATGGTATAATAAAAAAGCGCATTCTCATTAAACGAAAAGGTCGACATGAATTTTAAAAAGATTTCTTTAATTTTTGGATTGTTATTAACGCAGCTGTCTTTTTCTCAGGAAGGTATAGCAGTTTATTCAGATTACTTGTCTGATAACTACTATCTGATACACCCATCAATGGCCGGAGCAGCTAATTGTGCTAAAGTTAGGCTTACTGCTCGCCAACAATGGTTTGGACAGGACGATGCTCCACAATTACAAACCCTAAGTTTTAATGGTAGTGTTGGTCCTTCTTCAGGTATCGGTGCTATTGCATTCAATGATAAGAATGGTTATCATTCTCAAACCGGGGCAAAACTTACTTACGCGCACCATATTCGTTTTTCAAGAAGTGATTACGATTTGAATCAGCTTTCATTTGGTATTAATGCAGGTTTGATTGCCAGCCGTCTTGATGAAACTAAGTTCGACCCTGAGTTTGATCCAATTGTTGACGGAGGGATGAAACAAAAAGATTCATATTTCAATGTTGATATAGGAGCGTCATATCACTATCTTGATTTTTATGCGCATTTTACCGCTATGAACGTAATAGCAAGTAAAAGGGATATTTATACTGATATAGAAAGTGATAACTTAAGGAAATACCTTTTCTCTTTAGGTTATGTTTTTGGATTCCAGGAGTCTTTACAGTGGGAGCCATCAATTATGTTCCAGGCGGTAGATCAAACAAAAGAGAAAACTATTGATATAAACCTTAAGCTTTATAAAGAAATGGATTTCGGAAGACTTTGGGGAGGGTTATCATACAGAAGAAGTCTTGAAGGAGCGCAATACGTAGATGGAGGTAGTACTTCAGATCAAAACCTTCAATATTTTACTCCGATAATAGGTATCAATTATAAAAACGTTATGTTTGCTTATACTTATTCTTACCTTACCGGTAACGTGAGATTTGATAACAGCGGTTTCCATCAAATTACATTAGGTCTTAACCTGTTCTGTAAAAGAGAGAAATATGATTGTAACTGTCCTGCAGTTAATTAATCAAAACATATATTGTTAATTCAGTCCCGATAGATTCTATCGGGACAATTTTTTTAAAGCATATGGTAATTAAAGAAGTTAACGGAAAATATCCACAGATACCTGAGGATTGTTTTGTTGCGGAAAACGCAACAATAGTAGGTGATGTAGTTTTAGGTGCACAATGCAGTGTTTGGTTTAATGCTGTGATACGTGGAGATGTTCATTACATCAAGATAGGGAACAAGGTTAATATTCAGGATGGCGCTGTTATACATGCAACATATCAAAAGCATCCAACGGACATTGGTAATAATGTTTCTATAGGTCACAATGCAATAGTGCACGGCTGTACATTAAAAGATAACGTGCTGATTGGTATGGGGGCTATCGTGATGGATAATTGTGTGGTAGAGAGCAATTCCATTATTGCGGCAGGGGCAGTGGTAACCCAGAATACTGTAGTTGAATCGGGTACTATTTATGCAGGTGTTCCTGCTAAAAAAGTTAAGGATATAAGTGCTTCTGACTTTGCAGGAGAAATAGAAAGAATATCTAATAACTATGTTATGTATTCTTCGTGGTTTGATAAAGACAAATAGTTTTTAAAAGTCTTTATTTAAAACCTCATATTCGTTATTTAAGATGCTTTTTAATACAGTCGTATCAGCGTTTGTATAAAAGGCATTTTTATTTTTATGGCTGTTTGTATTCAATAGATTATTTTTCTCTAAGATTGCTTTTGTCTGTTTGGCTACAGCTTCTCCTGAATCGATGATTTTAACGCTCTCAGGAAGGATTTCTCTTATTTGAGGTACAAGATATGGGTAGTGGCTGCAACCAAGGACTAAATGGTCTATATTGGCTTCAATCATAGGATTTAAGTATTCTTCAAGGAGTTCTTTTATTTCGGGTGAACCCAGCTTACCTTCTTCTATAAGTTTTACAAGGTTATAGCCTACCTGCTCAATTACATTGATGCCTTCAAGGCTAGATACGGTTTTGTAAAAAAGTTCGCTTGAGAGTGTTCCTTTTGTTGCCAGGATGCCAATGGTTTTTGTTTTCGTATTAAAGGCTGCCGGCTTTATTGCCGGTTCAATGCCTATAAAAGGCACATCATATTTTGCTCTTAATTCTTTTATGGCGTTTGTTGTAGCAGTATTACAGGCAACAACAATAATCTTTGAATTTTGCTCCAGAAGGTATTCAGTGTTCTTAAAGCTAAGCTCAATAATTTCTTCTTTCGATTTTTGTCCGTATGGAGCATTTTTGCTATCGGCAAGATAAATGGTGTCTTCGTTAGGGAGTAGGTTGTGTATTTCTTTCCATATTGATGTTCCACCAATTCCTGAGTCAAATAATCCGATAGGGGCTGTGCTTTTATCCATATAACAAATATAAAAAAAAACGGCTCATAAAATGAGCCGTTCTGTGTATTGATGATGGTTTTCTTAGAAACCAAGTTCTTTTTTTACATCTGCTAAAAGATCCGGACCGTCAGCTAAAAGCACACCGCTTCCTGTAGAAGAGTCAAGTACATATTGGTAACCTTTTGCTTTAGCTACTTTTTGGATAGCAGTTCTTGCTTTCTCCAGGATAGGCTTAACAATCTCTTCTTGTTTTTTCTGAAGTTCAGTAGTAGCTGTTTGTTGATACTGCTGGATTCTTGCACGCATATCCTGTACTTCAGCCTCACGGGTTTTGTTTACAGCTTCACCTACAGTATTTGCTTCTGCGTCATATTTTTTAATTTTGTTCTGATACTCAGTAACCATAGTTTCATATTCAGTATCATATGTTTTGCCAAGTTTCTCTAACTGTGTATTAGCAGCTTTCATCTCCGGCATATTCGTCATCAATTCTTGTACATTAATGTGAGATACTTTAGCCTGAGCTGAAACAGTTTGACTTGCTCCTGCAAAAAGTAACGCAGCGATTAGTAAAGATTTCAATTGTTTCATCATTTAAGGTATTTATTATTAATTTTTCGTTTTTGTTCTGTGTTATTAGTTTGAAGGTGTCGCCGGAGTTTCTTTTTCTTCCGGTGTATCGGTTGCAGGAGCAGACGTTTTTTCTTTTTGAGCGTTAATTTTCTCTTCGCGCGCTTTTATTGCTGCCTCTCTATCTTCCTGTTGTTTTTTTCTTTTTTCTTCAATCAGTTTCTTTCTCTCTTCCAGTTTTCTGTCGCGTTCTTCTTTCGCAAGCTGAGCGGCTGTCTTTTCCGGAGTAGCATTGTCTGAGTCATTTGTTGTAGCCTGTTTTGCATCAGTATCGGCAGGAGTTGTTTTAGGATTTCCTGTTTTCGCTGTTGATGATGCTTCAGGTTTGGCGTTTGTGTCAGGTGCTTTATTTTCTTTTGCCGTTGACTTAGGTGCGCCTGTTTTTGCAGTGGTGCTTCCAGAAGCAGGATTGCTTTCAGTTGAAGCAGGAGCAGCCGATTTCGGTGCCGGTGCAGTTCCATTCAACTTAGCCTCTCTGTCACGTTTCATCTGCTCACGCTTTTCTTCATAAGCTCTTTTCTTTTCTTCCTGTAAAGCTTTACGCTCTTCAAGTTTTTTATCTCTTGCGTTCTTTCTGTCTTCAAGAACTTTTTGTCTTTCGGCAAAGTCAGGATTTGATTCAAGCTCTTCTTTAGCTTCTTGTTTTTCAAACTCTTTAAGTTCCTTGCTGCTCAGTTTTTCCTGTTTAGCAGCGCGTGACATCCTTTTGATAATAAGATCGCTGATGTCGTGTTTTTTAGCTGCTACAATCATTGTAAGATCGGACGATTTGTCAAAAACAAAATCATATTTTCTTATTTCCGCAAGATCTTGTGCTATAGTGAATACCTGATCCTGTATAGGTTTTACAAGTACTGCTTTTTGGGACATCAAGTCGCCTGTAGGGCCAAATTTCTTCTCCTGATAGTCTAATAGTTCTTTTTCCTGAAAAGCAATTTCTTCTTCTCTTTCTTCTATAAGCTCTTTAGTAAGCAATGCTTTTTCCTGAGCAAGGCTTTCTTTAAGCTTGGCTATATCATTTCGCTTTACTTCAAGTTCCTGTCTCCATTTAGAGGCTTTTTGCTCAAGTTGATTTTTAGCTTCAGCATAGTCAGGTACCTTATCAAGAATATAATTCATATCAAGATATGCAATCTTAATACCACGTGCTCCCTGAGCATTTACCATTAAGGCTGCTAAAGCAAAAAGTACTGTAAAAAAACATTTTTTCATAACCTATTACGTATTAGAAAATATCATGCCAATTTTTTAAAACTGTTGTCCGATGATGAAGTGTGTTTCCCATCCATTTGTTTGGGTTCCGCCTTCAACCGGGTCAAATCCGTAACCGAAGTCAATACCAAGTAAACCAAATGCAGGCATAAATACCCTAAGACCTGCTCCCGCCGAACGTTTAAGTGCAAACGGGTTGTAGTTTCTGAACGAGTTGAACGATCTACCTGCTTCTGCAAACGAAAGCACATAAATTGATGCCTGTTGTTTAAGTGTGATAGGGTAACGAAGTTCCATTGAGAACTTATTATAAATTGTACCTCCTATCTGGTTTCCGCTTGCATCTATTGGAGCAAGTGACTGGTTAGGGTAACCTCTTAACTGTATAACTTCCCTTCCGTCGAGTGCATAGTTGGCAAGACCGTCACCACCAAGGTAGAACCTTTCAAAAGGTACAAGTCCTCTCGCTTGGTTGTAAGCTCCCATAAATCCGAATTCGGCAAGCGAGCGTAATACAAGTTCATGCGATTTAGTACCTGCAAGCCTTGTATATGTATCAGCTTTGAACTTAACTTTATAGTATTCCAGCCAGTTAAAGCGCTGCTGGTCTACTTTACCCTGGTCAGCAGAAGCTTCTTGCCATGTGTTTGCACGGTACTGTCTTGTTGTTCCGTTAACGGTTTCCTGACGGATGTAATCTCCTGTACCGATACCAATACCATCTGAACCTTCATAAGGAGCTCCGGTGTTTTTAAGTTTATACTCTTCCTTGTTGCCAAGGTTTGCATAGTCGATGCCGTTAAACATTGAATATGGAGGCGTCAACTTTGCACTTACACTAAAATAAGAACCTGTTGATGGGTAGATGATGTTATATCCTCTGTTGTCCCTGCTTAATTCTACTGTGTAGTTAATGTTTCTTGACTGTCCGTTACCAAAGGTAAATAATCCTGTATTATAGTTGCTAAGGTCATAGTACTGGAATGTCAATGCGTGAGATAATCTCATGTAATAATCCGGTTCACTAAGCCTTTTGGCAAGCCCAAGCGATATCGAAGATATTGTAAAACTCTTATTTCTGTCTACATCGCGGGTGTTAAAGTTATACAAATATTGTTTACTGTGCGATAAGGTAGTGAAAAGTTGTATTGGTTTTTTACCTCCAAACCATGGCTCAGTAAATGATAAGCTGTATGTCTGGAAGTAGGTACTTCCCTGCAGGCGTAAAGAAAGCTTTTGGCCATCTCCCATAGGTATTGGTTTATAGGCTTCTTTCTTGAACATATTTCTTGCCGAGAAGTTATTGAATGATAGACCAAGTGTACCGATGAATCCACCGCCACCATAACCTCCCTGAAGCTCAATCTGGCTAGATCCTTTTTCAGTAACGTTCCATTCGATATCTACAGTTCCTGTTGCCGGATCCGGGTTTTTTACATCAGGCCTGATGGTTTCCGGGTCAAAGAAACCAAGTGCTCCAAGTTCTCTGATTGTACCGATAACCTCTTCTTTGTTCCAACGCATTCCCGGTCTTGTTCTAAGCTCTCGGTAAATTACGTGGTCGTTTGTCTTATCATTACCTACTACGGTTACGTTATTGAAGTAGGCAATCGGACCTTCAACAATCCTGATTTCAAAGTCAATAGTATCATTAGCTGTTTTAACCTCTACAGCATTGATGTTTGAGAACAGGTAACCATTGTTCTGGTAAAGGTTTGTAAGATCCATACCATCTGGTTTAGACGGGTCGGCAATTCTTTTCTGAAGTAATATACCGTTGTATACTTCACCTTTTTTAATGCCAAGAATCTGGTTTAATTGCTGGTTGGTATAAACCGTGTTTCCAAGGTATTTTATATCACCAAAATAGTATTTGTTACCCTCTTCAAGGTTGATTTTTATTGAAACAAGGTTTTTCTTAGCATCATATACTACAGTATCTTCGGTTATCCTTGCATCGCGATATCCTTTTTCTTTGTATTTGTCTACAATGCTGTTAAGGTCTTCCTTGTACTTGTCCGAAACGAATTTTGACGACTTGAATATGCGTAGTGGGTTAGGGAATGCCTTAACTTTAGTGTTTTTCATGGCTTGTTTCAGCTTTGCATTGCTAAGCTTGGTGTTCCCTGAAAAAGCGATCGATTTTACTTTTACTTTGCTGCCTCTGTCAACGTTTACTACCATTTTTACCGTATTGGTACTGTCAGGTATTACGTTAATAGCAACTTTAGTATTGTAGTAACCATCCTTTTTATATTTGTTTTCAATATAATTTTTGGTGGTTGTCAGGAGGTTTTCATTTACAATTTTACCTTTTGTAAGCTGAGTGTCTTTTATAAGGCCTTCGCGCTTACCTTTTTTAACGCCCTGAATCCTGGCTTCGCTAAGTTTGGGTAGTTCGTTAATGTTCAGTTCCAGCCAGATACTGTCATTTTGAGTTTTTACCTCATAAAATTCAATATCGCTGAAAAGACCAAGCTTCCATAGTTTTTTAATAGCTGTACTTATTTCTTCACCGGGTACATTTATTGCCTGTCCTTTTTCAAGACCGGTAAAAGTAACTACGGTTTGCTCATTGTAGCTGATTTTACCTGTAACGAGAACATCGGCAAGGATATATTGCCTGCCTGTTTCAAGGCGGGGACCATCCTGAGCAGCAGCTTTATTCCCTGCGGCTAATACTAAGATGCTAAAAAGCAATTTGATGCCTCTCTGAAGCATTGATTTTTTATTTAACTTGTTCACTGGTCTTTCCAAATCTACGTTCTCTTTGTTGGTAACTGATGATTGCTTCATGTAGGTCTTTTTCCCTGAAATCGGGCCATAAAATATCTGTAAAGTATAACTCGGCATAAGCAATCTGCCAAAGCAGGAAGTTGCTTATCCTGTGTTCACCGCTTGTTCTGATCACAAGGTCAACATCAGGGAGGTCATGAGTATACAAATGCTCGTTTATGGTGTTTTCATTTATATCAGCAACAGTTAGCTGATTTGTGTTTATTTTCTCGGTTATTTTTTTGAAGGCAGAGATAAGCTCTTCCCTTGAGCCATAGCTCAGGGCAAGTGTAAGAGTCATTCTGCTGTTTCCTTTTGTTTGCTCTATAACGTCAAGCAGCTGCCTGCGGGCTTTAGAGGGCAAAAGGTCGGTATTTCCTATGGTATTAAGCCTTATGTTGTTTTTTATAAGGGTAGGTAGTTCTTTTTTCAGGGAATTTACCAGAATATTCATAAGGGCATCTACCTCAAGTTTGGGCCTGTTCCAGTTCTCGGTAGAGAAGGCATACAGCGTAAGGTTTTCGATGCCAAGTTTTGCACAGGATTCTACAACCTGCTTAACGGCTTTTGTGCCATTTTCGTGTCCTATAGCGCGCAATAATCCCTGCTTTTTAGCCCAACGCCCATTGCCATCCATGATTATCGCAAGATGTTTGGGAAGATTGTCGGTATTTATAGTAGTTGTTATATCCATATTATTGAGCACAATAGCAAGGCTGTTCACCAAAGGTATACGTTAAGGTAAATCCGGTAAATACATACCAGTCATTGTTGTTCAGGTTACCAAACGCATACGGTTTATAGTCAGGGTTGTTGCTTCCGTCTATGTTGTCGGTAAAACTGTAGCGTGCACCAACTTCAAATCCAAGGACAAAGTTTTCGAACAAGTTGCTTTTTATGCCTACCGTCATTGGTATTGCAAAATTGCCCTTTGTGTTACCACTATGCGTTTCGCCTCCGCTTATATAAAGTTCATCTGCCCAAAAATAACTTGCACCTATATAAGTATAAGGTGTGATTTTAAAGTCAGGCTCGTGAAGGTTGAAGTCAAAAAAATTGAATTCAAGGCCTAAAGATAATTCTTTTATTGTGTTTTTAAATTCGTAGCCTCTTTGTTGTCTCGATGTCTCGTCAGAATCGATGTCTTTAGATTTAATGTCTGCATACGTAAATGAAGCCCTCCATGAGTGACGCGGACTCCTGTTCCATTTGTATATAATGCCAAGTGCAGGCTCGTTGGGAGCTATGTAATTAGTAGGTCCTACGTCACCGATATAGTTTGCACCACCCACAAATACACCCAGTTCATTGATCTGAGCATGGCTGTTTAGCGACGTTACGATTAACAATAAAATAAAAATGATCCTTTTCATTCTTTCGAAATTGGCTGCAAATATAACAATATAGATTTCTAATTATTGTAACAATAGACTTTTTACATCCATAATTGCATAATTAGCATTAAATACAGTCTTGAAAACGGAAGAAGATGCAGTGTAGTATGTAAACGGAATAAAATTGTGCATTTTTAATTTCTTTTGTCTTCTCCCCAAAGCAGTTTTTTACGCAAAGTAACCAGGAATTTTTCCTGTGGGAATTCAACAAGATTGATTTTAAAAGGTGCTTTTTTAAGGCGTAGTACCGTTCCTGTTTCAACGGTTATTATTCGGGAATCCAAAGAGATAAGATGTTGGTTTTCTCTGCTGCTGACGATGAGTTCTATTTCTGTGTCGTCCTGTATTACCAGAGGACGTGCATTTAGATTGTGTGGTGCAATAGGGGTTATTACAAAACTGTTTACCTCAGGCATTAATATTGGTCCGCCACAACTTAAAGAATAGCCTGTAGATCCGGTAGGGGTAGATATTATAAGTCCGTCTGCCCAGTAAGCATTAAGATAATCTCCGTTAAGCCTTGTTTCTATGGTTATCATCGAAGTGGTATCCTTACGGCTCACGGTTACTTCGTTAAGCGCATAGTCAAGTTCATTAAGTTCCTCAGCTTTGCCATCATAATCGAGAGTAAGGAGCGAGCGTGGCGATACTTTGTATTTGTGTTCAAAAATAAGAGGCAGTAAAGTCTCTATGTTTTCCTGCTGTACTGTAGCTAAAAATCCTAGACGCCCGGCATTGATCCCTAAAATAGGGATGCCTTTATTGCGCACATAGGTCGCTGCGCGAAGCATGGTGCCGTCTCCGCCTATACATATAAGCAGGTTGTAGCCGCTATCCAGCTCTTCATGAGTGGTGTATGTATCGAAAGCCTTGTTGAGCAGGTTGTGCTCATTCAGTACATTATAAAACTTCGATTCAAAAGTTACCTCGGGATTAAACCTTTCGAAAACAGTAATCATTTTATGAATGATGTCTTCGGTGTTATCTTTATAGTACTGTCCGTATACAGCGATCTTCATAGGCAGGTTTTAGATGTTCAGGTATTTGTCAAGATAATCTGAGCGGTCTTTTAAGGTATTCAGGTAAGCGTCTTCCTGATGTTCTGTGATGATTTCATAATTATAACGCCTGAAGGTTTGTAGTATGTCACTCATACCTCCAAGGCTTATTTTCAGGGTAATCTGAACCTTTTCCATATTAGCTTCAGATATAAAAAGCCCAAGCAATCTGCCGTTATTGCTTTCTACTATCTGTGCAGCCTGGCTCATGCTATAATCGTTGATGCCTTTTTCAACCACTATTATGCCTCCGTTTTCCTTAAGGAAAGGTGTTTCGTGAAAAAAGGTAATGATATCGGTAATTTCGTAATACCCCAGGTATTTGTTGTCTTTATCAAGGACCGGAAGCAGATTAGTTTCGTTTTTAGCAAAAACCTCAAGCACGTCAAGCCATAATGCCGTATCCCTTACAAAAAAGCGGTCAAAGCTAAAACGTACGTCGGCCAGTGTTTTGTCAATATCCACCAGCTCTATGTCTTCTGCTCTGGCGGCACCTATATATATGCCGTCTTCCAGTACCGGAAAATGAGAAAAAGGATAATCGGCAAACAGATCCTGTGCATCAGCAACGCTATCTGTAGTCCTTAAAGCCTTGATGTCTTTATTGATAAAATCTGTAATGTCTGTCATGGGGCAAATGGGAATATATTATGCAAAATAATCAAAAATAAAGAGACTATGCCTTTTTAACTTTGTATTTTTGTGTGAAAATGCACACTATACAAATATATGGCAAAATTAAGCGTAAACATAAATAAAATAGCCACTCTTCGTAACTCAAGAGGGGGCGATGTTCCTAATCTTTTAAAAGTAGCTGCCGATGTTCAGAAGTTCGGTGCAGAAGGTGTAACCATTCACCCAAGACCTGATGAAAGGCATATCCGCTATCAGGATGCCCGCGATCTTGTTCCGGTGGTATATACCGAATATAATATCGAAGGAAATCCGGTTAAAAAATTCATCGATCTTGTTTTAGAAACCAAACCTACACAGGTTACACTGGTTCCGGACGCTGATGATGCCATCACATCCAATGCGGGCTGGGATACCGTAAAGCATAAAGATTTCCTGGCAGATGTTATTGCCGAGTTCAAGCGTAATGGTATACGTACATCGATTTTTGTAGATCCGGTGTTGTCTATGATTGAAGGTGCTGCACTAACAGGATCCGACAGGATTGAGTTGTACACCGAAGCTTTTGCTCATGATTATGGTTTGGGCAATGAAAGCGGCATTAAGCCTTATGTGGCTGCCGCAGAACTTGCCAATAAACTGAACCTTGGGATTAATGCCGGACACGATCTGAGTCTTGATAATATCAAATTCTTTAAGGAGAATATCCCCGGACTTCTGGAGGTGTCAATAGGGCACGCCCTTATATCAGAGTCATTATACCTGGGACTTGAGAATGTAGTGAATATGTATCTTCAACGACTGAAATAATATGCTGTTACATTCTGTCATACAAGGGGAGGGTAAGCCGCTTCTAATCATTCATGGCTATCTGGGTATGAGTGATAACTGGAAAACGCTGGCAGGGCAATATGTTGCTGCAGGTTTCCAAACGCACGCTATAGATATGCGTAACCACGGTAAGAGCTTTCATTCGGATGAGTTTACCTATGCTGTAATGGTGCAGGATCTGGTTGAATATATTAATCATTACGGTTTAGGAAAGGTTGATATTATAGGGCACTCTATGGGTGGTAAGGTAGCGATGTTCTTTGCGGTGCAATATCCGCAACTGATAGATAAGCTGGTGGTTGCTGATATAGGTCCTAAATATTATAAGCCACACCATCAGGATGTAATGGCGGCACTTAATGCTGTTGATTTCTCAGTACATACTGACAGGGCTGCCGTTGAGGCTGCTATGGAGCCTTATCTTCCGGACTGGGGAACACGCCAGTTCTTGCTAAAAAGTGTTTACTGGGTTGAACCGGGCAAAAAGCTGGGCTTCCGTTTTAATCTTGATGCCTTTAATAAAGTTGTTGAGAATATAGGAGAAGCACTTCCGGAAGGGGCAGTGTTTCATGAGCCAACGCTTTTCCTGCGTGGAGACAAATCCAGCTACATAAAGGATGAAGATTTTGATCTTATAAAATTGCATTTCCCACAGGCGGAAATAAAAACAATACATAATTCAGGGCACTGGCTTCATGCCGAAAATCCTGCGGATTTTTTAGCTGAAACGCTGGAGTTCCTGAAGTAATAAATGAAACTACACACCCCTAGCCTTCTCAAGAGAAGAGGGGCTAGGGGTGTGTCTGCTTACTGTGACTGAATACTGGAAACTATTTCTTTCCTTTCGTCTTCGCTTTTTCCTTTTCGTCTTTCTTCTCTTTTTTGTTATTGGCAATATTTACCACCGTTTTAGGTAGTACACTTTGTTTTAACCCTTGTTCGGTAAAACGCCACAGAAAATTGAATACCGATTTATGCTGAATCCGGTCAACCTCTACATGGGTTTCTTTTAATTTATCGTCAGAATCATTTTTTACGATGGTGTTGGCAATGGTGCTAACAAGCTTGTTTTCCTTTTTACCATCTTTTTTAAGGATGTCTACTTTTAGATCGTCGTAGTTTATAGCAAATGGGCCGCTGCCGTGTCGCAGGTTACCATTAAAGGTGAATTTTACCTCTTTGATGTGGCCGTCAGTTCTTGCATTCATGAGAGGCATAGTGATGGCGTCTGTTTTTTGGGCATCTATGTTTTGTAAATGCCCCATAATAGTAAAGGCATCGCTTTTATCCGGAATGTTGAAAGACCATGTAACCCTAAGTGGTGAAGATTTCATGAACAGGCATTTTACGTCTAATACTGTTGCAGGTAGTTTTTTCTGGTTGTTGTGTCCTGTCAGGCTATAGATGTTTTTAATTTTAGCATCAAACTTAGAGAACGAAACCTTTGCGGCAGGTTTACTGAAAGTGAGTTGCTCTTCATATTCTATACTAGTGTTTTTTATGTCGAGCTGCTTTACATCAAGATCAAACTTTAAAGAACGAAGCATTTCACTATACAGTTTTTTGCGGGTGTAATCGTCTGCCGGTTCCTTGCTTCGGTAGATGTTGGCATATATGCCATCCAGCGTAATTTTTGGTGTATGAACATATAAAGTGTCGCGGAAGTAGCCCCAGTCAAGATTGGGAATACTGATTTTTTTAGTACTCAGGTTAAACTGATCGAGCTCTTTAGGCTGCATTCGTGTAAACTGCTCTCTCGATTGTTTGGGTGTCATCCTGAAATTTTCCAGACTCAGCTTGCTGTCTGTTGTAGAAAGTTTGTTGGCGGTTATCGTGTAATGTTTTCCCATGTCAAAAAACAGGCTGTCACATTTAAGGGCATAATCCCTATAGCGAACAGGAATATCTTTTTTGAGTGTGGTGCTGTCTACCTTTATATTGGTAAGCTCGAAACTAATATTTGCAACTTTTACTGAAGGCTTCTGTAAAGAGTCCAGCATTTTAAACTCGCCGTTTTTTATGACTAGTTTTCCTGTGCTGATGGTATTTTCAAATGGTTTTACAAAGTCTTTTTGAGGGTCATATTTTTCTTTACGGAAAAATAAGGTTACATCCGGCTTTATGATAATGACTTCACTTACTGCAATCTGGTTTTTGCATAGCAGGGCCCATAAGCTAAAGTTGTTGACTTCTATACGTTCAATTTTTCCAAATGCTCCTGTTTGTATTCCCTGATTGAGACTGTCTTTAGGAGCGAGGTAGGTGTTCTGAATCGTGAAACTTCCGCTCAACAGGTCGATATCGAGATTAGCATAACTTACGTTGTAAGGAAAATCTTTTTCTCCTCTAAGTATCGATGGCAGCTTTTCGGAAACATACCAGCTAAGACCAAAACTGGCGATGGCTATGAGTAGAAAGAATGATAAGAGTATGATTACAATTTTTCGGAGCAGCTTCATGTAAAATTTTGTTTGATGTAATTTACTACAAAGCAGCTGCTTAAGCCAGTTATTTATGTTTTTATTAATAGCCTGAGGCTATAATGAGGGGTGACAGGTGTTAAGTTTTGGTGTAATCGCGCAATTTTAAATAATATTTATGATAATTTTTCAAAATTGATACGTAATTTTTGACAATATAATTATTATGAATGCATAATATTTTGACGTTTCCTATTGTGTAATTCATAAAATATTATAAATTTGAAATACAATTTTTAACAACGGGAAACTAACACGTCTTAAACTTATGAGAAAACTATTATCTTTAACAATGATGGCTCTTGCAACATCATCGGCTTTCGCCGGAGGATACCGCGTGAGTCTTCAGGGTCAGAAACAATTAGCGATGGGGCATACCGGAGTAGCTGTTGTGAACAGTGCCGAGGTATTGTTCTTTAACCCTGCGGGAGCGGTATATCTTGAAGATCGCTTTAGCGCATCAGTAGGTGCAAATGCTCTTTTTGCGCGTACTAAATTCCAGAGTCTGGAAAACAATCTTAGAAATTCTACAGAGAACACAGGAACTCCTTTCAGTGCTTATATTGCTTATAAAGCTACTGATTGGTTGTCGGTTGGTCTTGCGGTTTATAGCCCTTATGGTAGTGCTGTAGAGTGGGATCAGGATTGGGAAGGAGCTCATCTTGTTAACAATATTGATCTTAAGGCAATATATATCCAGCCTATTGTTTCGGTAAAAGTTAGCGATGAATTTAGTGTAGGTGGTGGACCTATCTTTGTTACCGGTGGTGTAGACTTTAACAGAAATGTTGGGCGAAGCGTTACTGATGAACAAGGCAATAAAACAGATGTTACCATTGAAGCTAAAAATGTAACTGCTTGGGGATGGAGCGCAGGTTTTATGGTTAACCCAACGGATAAAGTAAGGTTAGGGGTTAACTACCGTTCTGAAATTACAATGGAAGCGCGTGATGGTGATGCTACTTTCAATCAGGTGCCTGCTTATCTTGCTGATGCTCCAACATCAGCTCAGGATATACAATTAGGTAATACAACTTTTAATGCAGATCTTCCGCTTCCTGCAGAAATTACTGCCGGTCTTTCGGTTCAGCTAACAGATAAATGGTTGGTTGCTTTTGATTACAACAGAGCATTCTGGAATGTATATGATGCGTTAGTGGTAGATTTTAAACCAACAGCTACTTCTCAGGTGCCGCAGTCATACAATCCGCGTAACTATAAAGATGCAAGTACTTACAGATTTGGTGCGCAATATAAACACAACGATAAGTTCTCTTTCCGTGCAGGTATTTATTATGACGAGAGCCCGGTACAAAACGGATACTTTGCTCCTGAAACGCCAAGAAATGACTCTACCGGTTATACAGGTGGTTTAACATATATGATTACGCCAAACTTAGGTGTTGATGCTTCTTTCCTTTATCTTCACTTTAGTGAGGTTAATGCATCGTATGATCATTATATTGAAGACGGAAATACAAATGTTTCATTTGGTGGAACATATAAAAATGTAGTTTTCTCGCCGGGTATTGGTTTGTCGTACAAGTTCTAATCTGAAAAAAATATCATGAAAAATAAATTTATATACTTAGCGGTTCTTTCAGCTGTATTTGCAGGCTGTCAACCGGAATTTGATAATGAGGTTAGCAACGCCAGTTATAGTGCCGGAGAGGCTGACTTCAGTTCATATGTGGCAATAGGTAATTCACTTACTGCCGGTTATATTGATGGTACCGTTTATCGCGAAGGTCAGAAGAATTCATTTCCAAACATTCTTTCGCAGCAGTTTGCGCTTGTGGGGGGAGGTGCATTTACGCAGCCTTCTTATGAGGATGATGTAAATAATACCGGAGGTATGATTTTAGGTCCGGGCATAACGACTTCTACAAGACTTGTTATCAATACGTCAACAGGAGGTCCGGAGCCAATTTCAGGAGGTCCGTCGTCTTTAGTGTCTAATATAGTTCCCGGTCCATATAATAACATGGGTGTTCCGGGGGCAAAGTCATATCATTTCATAGCTCCGGGTTATGGTAGCCTTCAGGTACTGGGTACAACAGGTAAAGCTAATCCTTACTTTGTGCGTCAGGCTTCTTCGCCATCTGCAACAGTTTTAGGTGATGCGGTGGCTAAAAATCCTACATTCTTTACGAACTGGGTAGGCGATATGGATGTGTTGGCATTTGCAACTTCAGGAGGTGTAGGTGTAGACCAGACTGGTAATTTTGATCCTTCTTCATACGGCGATAATGATATTACCGATCCTACTGTATTTGCCAGTATTTATTCTAATATAACTGATGCTTTGACGGCAAACGGTGCTAAAGGTGTTTGTGCTACTATTCCAAATGTAACATCTATTCCTTATTTTACAACTGTTCCTTACAATCCTCTTACGGCATCAGTAATAGGTCAGGGTAATGAACAGGTAGGTCAGGCTACAATTACTGCGCTTAATCAGCAGTTATACGGTCCGCTTAAGCAAATACTTACTGCTATTGGCCAGGGATCAAGGATTAACCTGTTGTCTGCTACTGATGCTAACCCACTACTGATTAAAGATGAGGGTCTTGCTGATGTTGGTGCTCAGATATCTGCAGTAGCTGCGGCAAGTGGTAATCCGCAACTTGTTGCACTTGCACCTTATTTAGGGGCTGTTTACGGACAAGCAAGACAGGCTACTTCTGCTGATCTTGTACTTTTAACTACGAGAACAGCTATCGGCACAACGGCTACCGGAGGTATCGATCCGCTTAACAAGTTTGGTATTACTTATCCGTTACAGGATCAGCACCTTTTAGTGCCTTCTGAAATTACACTTATTAATAATGCAACAACAGCGTTTAATACAACTATTAAAGCTGTAGCTTCTTCTAAAGGGCTTGCTGTTGCAGATATGAACGCAGTACTTAACCAGCTTGTAACAGGTCTTCAGACGGCTGACGGACAAATTTATAAAGCGGGATACTTTAGTTCGGCTACTGCTAACACTGTAGTGTTCTCTCTTGATGGAATACATCCAAACGCAAGAGGTTATGCTATTGTGGCTAACGAGTTTATAAAAGTGATCAACAGTCATTATAAAGCGCATTTACCTTTTGTAATACCTGGTGCATATCCGGGTGCTACAGTACTGACATCAAACTAACGGTGCAAGGGTAAATAAATCTTAAAAGCATCCGCCACGGCGGATGCTTTTTTTAATTTTAGCCTCACCCCTCCCAATAACTATCGGGACTCCAAAGGAGAGTGGCGACTTTAGGGTTTGTTATTGTGGGGACTAAATCTCCCGCATTTTAAATGCTTTTTTTAATTTTGTATAAAACAGATATTATGAAAACACTTATCAATATTTTCTTTACTGCATTGTTTGTAATACTGCTGTCTTATTTAATGCCCGGCGTAAGGGTAGATAGTTTTTTTACTGCGTTTATAGTAGCATTGGTGCTGGGATTGCTTAATATTTTTATAAAACCTTTATTAGTGCTTTTTACCCTTCCTGTAACTATTTTTACCTTAGGTTTGTTTTTGCTGGTAATCAATGCGCTAATAATAATGCTGTGCGATTCGCTGGTAGATGGCTTTGAAATAATTGGTTTCTGGAGGGCGTTGTTGTTTAGTCTTGTGCTTTCTTTCTGTCAGTCGTTGGTAGCCTCGCTTTCAGGTAAAAAAGACTAAGGGTAATAATTGCACTTCTTTTTTTCAGGATATTGGTAGACAATAATTTAAAAACTTGTATGGGTTGTAAAAAAACTATAATTTTGCAACCCAAATTTATATGGATATAAAACAAATTTAGATAATGAATATTACAAGAGAGCAGGTAGATGCATTAAACGCTGTTGTAACAGTAGCTGTAAGTAAAGAAGATTACAAACAAAAAGTAGACAAAGTTTTACAGGACTACAGGAAAAATGCAAGTATTCCGGGTTTCAGGAAAGGTGCTGTTCCTATGAGCCTTATCGTAAAACAATATGGTAAAGCTGTACTTTTAGATGAAGTAAACAAATTACTTCAGACTTCTCTTAACGATTATCTTGTAGAAGAAAAACTTGATATACTTGGTAACCCGCTACCAAAAGTAACTGAAGATTTTAACTGGGATGCTGACGATTTCTCTTTTGAGTTTGAACTTGGTCTTGCTCCTGAGTTTTCAGTAGATCTTGGTGCTAAGAATAAAGTTGTAAAATACAACATCACTGCTGATGAGACTATGCTTAATGAGCAGGTAGAGCGCATTCAGAAACAATTTGGTAAACTTATCTCTAAAGAGAAATCAGAAGAAGGTGATGATATCCGTGGTACTTTCACTAACGAGGAGAAAGGTATCAACGCTGAGGCTACAATCTCTTCTGATATCTTCAAAACAAAAACTACAGGGAAAAAATTCCTTGGTAAAAAAGTTGGTGATGTAGTTACTGTTTCTACAAAAGGTCTTTTTGATGACGATCACAAACTAATGGACTACCTTAAAGTAGGTCATGATGATGTTCACGGTCTTGATGTTGAAGTAAACTTTACTATCAGCGAGATCAACACATCTGAAAAAGCTGAACTTAACCAGGAGCTTTTTGATAAACTGTTTGGCGAAGGTGTTGTAACATCTGTAGAGCAGCTTAAAGAAAAAATTAAAGAGGATGCAGAGCAGCAATTTGGTTCTCAGGCAGATCAGAAATTCCTTAATGATGTAACTGAGTCGCTAATCGAGAATACTAAATTTGAGCTTCCGGCTGAATTCCTTGTAAAATGGCTTCAGACTGCAGGTGAGACTACGCTAACGGCTGAAGAGGCTGAGGCTGAGTACAAAAAATCTGAGAACGGTCTTCGTTACCAGCTTATCGAAGGTAAAGTAATCACTGAGAACGGACTTCAGATCACTTTTGATGACCTTAAAGCGTATACTGCTGAGGTTATCAAAAAACAAATGGCACAATTCGGTCAGCTTGATCCAAGCCAGGAAGATGTAGATAACATCGTTGCAAGAGTACTTTCTAACAAAGATGAAGTTAAGAGACTTTCTGAGCAGGTAATGAGCGAAAAAATGCTTAACCTTTTCAAAGAAAAAGTGAAGTACAAAACGAAAGATGTTACATATCAGGAGTTTGTTAAAGAAATGTACGGAGAATAATTCTCGTAAAAAATAAGTATATTTGAACGTCAGTCCGTTTGGGCTGGCGTTTCGTTCTTTAATGCAAACAAATAAATTTATTTTACTTCAATTATGAATTACGGAAAAGAATTTCACAAATATGCCACTAAACATCACGGCATAAACAACTTATACTACGATAAACTTATAAGCCGTGTTACACCAACAGGAATGACGCCATACATTATGGAAGAGCGTCAGATGAATGTTGCCCAGCTAGACGTTTTCTCACGTCTTATGATGGACAGGATCATCTTCCTTGGTACAGGTATCGACGACCAGATTGCTAACATCGTACAGGCACAGTTATTGTTCCTTGAGAGTACAGATGCATCTAAAGATATCCAGATATATATTAACTCACCGGGTGGTAGCGTTTATGCCGGTCTTGGTATGTATGATACTATGCAGTATATCCGTCCTGATGTAGCTACTATCTGTACAGGTATGGCTGCTTCTATGGGTGCAGTGCTTTTATGTGCCGGTGCGGCCGGAAAACGTTCGGCATTGCCACACTCAAGGGTTATGATTCACCAGCCATCAGGAGGTGCGCAGGGTGTTGCTACCGATATGGAGATTAACCTTAAAGAGATGCTTAAGCTTAAAGATGAGCTTTATGAGATTATCTCTAAGCATTCAGGCCAGACTTTTGAAAAAGTACATAAAGACAGCGAAAGGGATTACTGGATGAAAGCTCCTGAAGCTAAAGAGTATGGAATGATCGATGAAGTTTTGATCAGAGAATAAAAAAATAAAACCTGAGTTATGTAACAATAGGGCTATATGTTAGTCTTATTGTTGCATTACCAAATGAATAAAAATGGCTAAAGAAGTATTAGAGTGTTCTTTTTGTGGTAGGAAGAAGCCGGAAACAAACCTGCTTATAGCGGGTATTAGTGCACACATCTGTGACCGATGCATAGAGCAGGCTCACGGCATTGTGCTTGAAGAATTAAGGCAGTCAGGTACATCGGCATTATCTGCCGAGCTTGAGCTTAAAAAGCCTAAAGAAATACGCTCATTCCTTGATCAATATGTTATTGGTCAGGATCAGACTAAAAAAGTGCTTTCTGTAGCGGTATATAACCACTACAAGAGACTTATGCAGCCTGCCGGCGATGATGGTGTTGAAATCGAAAAGAGCAACATCCTTATGGTGGGCCAGACTGGTACCGGAAAAACACTGGTGGCTAAAACTATCGCACGTATGCTTAATGTGCCTTTAACTATTGTAGATGCTACTGTACTTACCGAAGCAGGTTACGTGGGTGAGGACGTAGAGAGTATACTAACGCGTCTGTTACAGGCTGCTGACTATGATGTTAAAAAAGCTGAGCGTGGTATTGTGTTTATCGACGAGATAGACAAGATTGCCCGTAAAAGCGACAACCCTTCTATTACCCGTGACGTATCGGGTGAGGGGGTACAACAAGCTTTACTGAAACTGCTTGAGGGTACTGTAGTTAACGTTCCGCCGAAAGGTGGGCGTAAACACCCTGACCAGAAATTTATTGAGGTAAATACACAGGATATCCTGTTTATTGCCGGAGGTGCTTTTGATGGTATCGAACTTATCATATCAAAAAGGCTTAACCGTCAGGCGGTTGGGTACAGCACGTCAAGGAATACAGATAACATAGATAAGGATAACCTGTTGCAATATATTATCCCTAAGGATGTTAAAGATTTCGGACTTATCCCTGAGATCATCGGGCGTATGCCGGTGCTTACACATATGGATCCACTGGATAGGGAAACGCTTCGTGCTATCCTTACTGAGCCTAAGAATGCCCTTGTAAAACAATATGTTAAGTTATTCGCTATGGATGAGGTTGCTCTTACTGTAGAAAACGATGCGCTTGACTATATTGTAGAAAAAGCACTGGAGTACAAGCTGGGTGCCAGAGGGTTACGTTCACTTTGTGAGGCTATCCTAACCGAAGCAATGTATGAATTGCCGGGTTCTGACGAGAAGGAACTGCATATCGATAAAGACTATGTAGAACACCACCTGAACAGGACACTTTTAAAGCGTCTTAAAACGGCTTCATAAAAGTATAAAGTTTGCGGTCGTAGTTTTCAGTGATTTGCAAAACGATATAAAATTGAAAAATCCCTTGCGAATGCAAGGGATTTTTATTTAGAGTAATACTTACATAAATGATTCAAAAAAGTGTTAATGTTACGCTTTTGGTATCTCGAAAACCCCAGAAAAGCTCTTTTGCTGCGTAATAATAGACATGTTAAGTTGTTGTTTTGTAGTGGTTTGAATTTCAATATTACTTTGTAGATGCTAAAAATAAAGGAGATGATTTTACTGAGTTGTCAGAAAAAAGCGATTTTATGATTGAACATGGTGTTGTCAATTCTTAATTTAATTTATATTTACAATCTTATATGTTGATTCGGAATTGACATAAATAATTGCTAAGTATGAATGTTACTCTTGTAGTGCCTGTGTATAATGAACAGTTGAACCTCAATACCTTTATAGATGAGTTCAATAGACATTATTCGAAATTTTCAGAATTGAATTATAATTTTGATATTCAGTTTGTTGATGATGGCAGCAAAGATAATACTGCAGCTATTATTGAAGCACTTGCGAATAAATATGTTTATGTCAGGGCAATACTATTTTCAAGAAATTTTGGTAAGGAATCGGCTCTTTTTGCAGGGCTTGAGCATGCCTCAGGAGATTTAATTATTCCTATGGATGTTGATCTTCAGGATCCTTTTGAAGTTGTTTTTGAGATGCTGAAAAAATATGAGGAAGGAGCTGATGTTGTTTTGGCGAAGCGAATAGACAGAGGTACAGATACTTATTTGAAAAGGAGGTCGGCTGAAATGTTTTATAAAGTGAATAATAAAATGTCTTCGCTTAAGCTGGAAAATAACGTAGGAGATTTCCGCCTGATGACACGCCAGGTAGTAAACGAGATACTGAGACTTAAAGAAAGCCAGCTTTTTATGAAAGGGCTTATGAGTTGGGTTGGTTTTGATACTGTGGTTGTTACTTATGTAAGGCCTGCTAGAAATGAAGGTGATACTAAATTCAATTTCTTCAAATTGTGGAATTTAGCTATTCAGGGCATCACTTCGTTTTCAACCCTTCCGTTAAAGATATGGACTTACTTTGGTGGCATAACGGCTTTTATCTCTTTTTTATATGGTTTAAAAATTATTATTGAAAAACTCTTCTTTGGGATTAATGTCTCAGGATATGCTTCTTTAATGGTAGCTGTACTGTTTTTTGGAGGTGTACAGCTTATTGGGATAGGTGTAATAGGAGAATACCTTGGGCGAACTTATCTGGAAACAAAACAAAGACCTAAATACATTATAAAAAAATCGATTAATGAGAATCAAAGAGCTGGATAGTTTACTTCAGGATAAAAAATCGTTATTGATTACACTCGGAATATCATTGTTATATGTATTTCCAATTTTATTTGCTGATTATGAATACCTTGATGATTATGGAAGGAATTTATTCGGTTATGGCTGGCAACATGACGGAAGATTTATAGCTACTTTATTGGGTAAGTTGTGCTCACTAAACAGTAACAACCTTTCAATATACCCCTTTTCATTATTACTGAGTACCCTAATACTTGGTTTTACTGGGTATATCCTTGTCTCTATGGCAGGTATAGAAAAAAACAAAACTGTAAAATGGTCTTCACTGCTTATAATTACAGCACCAGCTTTTTTAGGAAACCTAGTGTATAAATTCGACTGCATTCCAATGTCATTATCATTGTCCGTTGTAGTTCTGCCTTATATCTTTTATAATAGCCGCATAAAGTTTGTAATCGCTTCGGTCATAGGTGTGTTCCTTTCTTTAGGCTTGTACCAAAGCAGTGCTACTGTATTTTTTATGGTGGGCTCTTTATTTTTAATAAGAGAACTAATTAATGGTGAATGGAAACGTTTTTTTATTAATTCCGGTATTATTTTAGGGGTATTTCTTGCAGCTTATGTAGCTTATACAGTTGCCTTAAAACTATTGGGGTTGAATATGTCTGACAGAGCGGCATTAATTATTACAGAACCAAAATTAAATGAGATGTTGGCTTATAATAACACCCGTTTTTTAGACAGGATTGATTTAATGCTGCGCTCCGGGAACTATAAATATTATGTTTCATTTACGATACTTTTTGCGGTACTGGGATTGGTTTCGGTGGTATATTCTGCGAAAAGAAATGTAAAACGGTTAGTTGCTCTTCCTCTTGTATTGCTTGTTGTTGCTGTAAACTTCTGGCTTATTTCCGGGGTTAATATGTTACTCTTAAAATGTAACTGGGATTTAAGAAGTTATTGTGGACTAGGCTTTTTTATTGTAATTTGTGTGTTCTTTCAGGCTTATCTGAAAGGCTCAATTCTTGAAAAGATCAGCAGGTTTTCCGTCGTGCTGCTTGTTTTCTTTTCGTTTGTACTATGCGCCCAGTTTGGAAAATGCCTTACGCTTCAGACCCAGTTTCAAAACGATTTCATTGCAGAGACCAAGCCTTTTTTGAGCGATAAGTCCCTTAAAAAAGTTGGGATGATTGGGGCGTTGACGATTGCACCAAAAAATTATTTTTCCTACTCAGAATTCCCTTTATTCGAAAATCTTATACAGACACCTATCAGCCAGCACTCAGCATGGGTTAAAGAAGCGCTGAACATAAATTCAATGCTTAATGATGTTAGTATTGAAGGTTCAAGAGTTTGGGTTTGCAAGGGAGAAGTTGTCAAAGAGTCTAAGTTTTATATTGTCAGAAGGATAGATGCTTCAACTCTCGTGTTTGATTTTGAAAGGAATAAATGTGAATAACTAAGATTTTAGCCCGTCATTTAGTTTTAAGTTTTGCACGGAATACTTACATAAGAGTAAAAAAACATAAAAGTTGTCAACACGAAAACGGTTTCGATTATGTGTATTTATGTTTATGTGCTGAATTTGGGTAATTTAGCATTTCAAAAGACAAAATCTATACTATGAAGAAACTGTTTTCTGCCGTTTTACTTCTGGCAGCGGCTCTGGCAGGTGCACAAACCATCTCGTCACCCGACAAAAACCTTTCGCTTACTTTTGCCCTGAGCGCAAAAGGAGAGCCAACCTATCAACTTACTTACAAGAATAAGCCGGTTATAAAAACCAGTAAACTGGGACTTGACCTTAAAAAAGAGGCTGATATGCTTGAAGGATTTACCGTTACCGGGACAAAGCAGGCTAGTTTTGATGAAACCTGGAGTCCGGTATGGGGTGAGCAAAAGGACATTCGTAACAACTACAACGAACTTGTGGTTACAATTGCACAGCAGGCTGAAAAAGGCAGGTTTATCAATATCCGTTTCAGGGTGTTTAACGACGGTCTTGGTTTCCGTTATGAGTTCCCTGAACAACCCAACCTTAACTACTTTGTGATCAAAGAAGAAAAAACACAGTTTGCTCTAGCGGGTGACCACAAAGCATTCTGGCTTCCGGGTGATTATGATACGCAGGAATACAGTACGGTAACATCTAAACTGTCTGAAGTTCGTGGCAAAATGAAAGAAGCGGTTACACCAAATGCTTCTCAGCATCCATTCTCTGATACAGGATTACAGACGCCTCTTATGATGAAGAGTAACGATGGTTTGTACATCAATATTCATGAGGCGGGACTAATTAACTATTCTTGTATGTCGCTTAATCTGGATGACAAGAACATGATACTGGAATCATGGCTTACTCCTGATGCCATTGGTGACAAAGGTTATATGCAAACTACTACACAGTCGCCTTGGAGAACTGTGGTGGTTAGTGATAAAGCAACTGATATCCTTGCTTCTAAACTGATACTAAACCTTAATGAACCTACTAAATACAAAGATGTTTCATGGATCAAACCGGTGAAGTATGTTGGTGTATGGTGGGAAATGATTACAGGTAAAAGTACATGGGCTTATAACGACCTTACTAACGTAAAACTGGGTGAGCTTGACTATTCTAAAACAAAACCGAATGGTAAGCACGCTGCTAATAATGCTCACGTTAGAGAATATATTGACTTTGCTGCAAAACATGGTTTTGATGCCGTACTTGTAGAAGGCTGGAATGAAGGTTGGGAAGACTGGTTCGGTAAATCGAAAGAATATGTATTCGATTTCGTAACGCCATATCCTGACTTTGATATCAAGGCGCTTAACGACTATGCACACTCAAAAGGGGTGAAGATCATTATGCACCACGAAACATCGGGTGCTGCAGCGAATTATGAGCGTCATATGGATAAAGCATACCAACTGATGAATGATTATGGCTATAATGCTGTAAAAAGCGGTTATGTAGGCGATATTATCCCAAGAGGAGAGTTCCACTATAGCCAGAGTATGATCAATCACTATAATTATGCTATTACAAAAGCGGCAGATTACAAAATAATGGTAAATGCTCATGAGGCAGTACGTCCTACAGGATTAAGCCGTACGTACCCGAACCTTATAGGAAACGAGGCAGCTCGCGGTACAGAATATGAAGCTTTTGGTGGTAACAATGCTGATCATACTACTATACTTCCGTTTACACGCTTAATGGGTGGCCCTATGGATTATACTCCGGGTATCTTCCAGACTAAAGTAAGTGCTTACAATCCTGAGAACAATTCATTTGTTCACACTACGCTTGTAAAACAATTGGCACTATACGTGACAATGTACAGCCCATTACAAATGGCTGCCGATCTTCCGGAAACGTATAATAAATACCTGGATGCATTCCAGTTCATTAAAGATGTAGCGGTTGATTGGGATAACAGTTATATTCTTGAGGCAGAGCCGGGTGATTATATCACAATAGCGCGTAAGGCTAAAGGTAAAGACGAATGGTATGTAGGTGCTATCAATGATGAGAATGCCCGTACGGCAAAAATTACTTTTGAGTACCTGCCAAAAGGTAAAACCTATACAGCAACAATCTATGCTGATGGTGCCGATGCTCACTACGAGAAAAATCCGCAAAGCTATACTATCAAAACCATTAAGGTCACAAGCAAAACCAAGCTTGACCAGAAACTGGCTCCTGGTGGAGGATGTGCAATAAGCATTAAATAATTTCGTGTTTATATTTTAAAAAACCGGGCAGCGATGTCCGGTTTTTTATTTAGCCCCTGCGGGGCGACATATTTATAGTTTGTTATAGTTTGTAAAGAGCTCCGGAGGAGCGGCATATAATCATGCCGCTCCTCCGGAGCTCTTTATGGGATTATGCATTATTTGCTATAAATATGCCGCTTCTCCGAAGCTTTAATTATTCGATATGAGTTCCCCTCTCCTTTGGAGAGGGGCTAGGGGTCAGGCTTAATCATCATCCGGTACTTCCTCAATATACTCCATCATAAACACCTGGTAATTGTAATGCTCCTCAATAGGGCGGGCATGGTTCGCTTCCCTAAGATGTTCCAGTAGTTTGATGTGGAATTCAGGCGAAAACTTTTCTTCTTCAGACGCATTCAGTCCGGTAATAGCATAGCTGGTAAAGTGATCGGGCACGCTCAGTTTTTCATGCATTTCGGTAGAAAGGATAAATCCGCCTTCGTGTATATCAACAATATCTGTAGTTGTAACTTCAAAAAGGGCGTTGAAAAACGCATCAGGAACGTAGCCTCTGTCGGCTTTGAGTTCGCTGCCTCCCGGCAGCCTGAAAATGGCTTTGTAATAGGGCATATATGGGTTGTAAATATATCACTAATATACGCATTTTAAAGAAGCGGGTCAAGCGGTTTTAACATGGTGCTGTACAATTTAAACCTTATAGATATAATTTATTCCCTACGTGAACCATTACTGCTTTAGTTTATTTTGTCTGCCGAAATTAAATCGCTACGTGATATGATAGCCATAATGAGGTTTTCCCGTTAGGGAAATAATTTTGGTAGAAGATAATTCAAGTGGGTTTTTATTTTCCCGTAGGGAATTAATCCTTTTTTATCGTACCTTTAAGATACCAAATCCAACACTATGACTAAATCTGAAAAAAAGGCACTGCTCAATAAACTGATTGCCGACTTCCTTGCAACATCTGATGCTTCAGAACGTGCAGAAATACGTGATAACATCTTTAAGGAACTCAATAAACTGCCATTATCTTCACACGACCGTAACCATACTGAAGACGAAATGGATCTTTGGCTTTACAATATTGACAGGTTTATAAAAGATCCTAAAAACACCGCAGCACATACTTCTGTCATTGCCGACTTTGAAGAGATTGTTAAAGTGGTGGATATTTCACTACTGGCAAATTAATTCCGATTTTACATTCCTTTCAGGGATGTGCTTATTCATTTCTAGGTAAAATCCTCATTAGCTTTAGTTAATAGCCTAGGACTTACATCAAACGGGTAAAATATCTTTGACTTCATATTAATCTTAAATCAGAACGATATGAAAGCGAAATTTATCTTATTTGTTGCCGCGCTTGCGTTGGTAAGTATTGCGTGTGAAGAGGAAGAAACTACAAATGTAAGTGGTGATAACTGTTTGGACGAGGTTGAGAATCTGTCGAACATACTACTGGAAAAAACCAGTGCATTAAGCTCTAATCAGACAGTAGCCAACTGCCAGGCTTATAAAACAGCATGGTTTAATGTGTATAACAAAATGAAATCATGTGGTTATGCTACTACTGAACTGGATCAGACCAAAACAGTGGTAGAAGAAATGGACTGCAGTGTTTTTGATTAAAATGCTGTAATAAAATACAAGATTTGGGTTATTAAGGTTTCTACTCCTTTTTGCTTTAGTTTTATAAGGGAGAGGGCACTAAAAAGCCTCACGAAGTGAGGCTTTTTTTATGAGTCTTTAGTCTGTACTTTTTGGACTGATTTGTCAGCAGCCGGTCTTTCTTTTTCGACATGGCTTATGCAGCGTTTCCTTCCACCGCAGCTATAACGGTGCAGTTTAGGCCCGCAGGAAGCTAATAGCAATACTCCTGCTGCTAATGTAAAAATGTGTTTCCTCTTCATTATCATCTGTTTCATTATTTAAAGCAAGCAAACATAATGCCAGATTGCTGGTTTTCTATTTGTTGTATTACGCTAAGTCTGTAGAAAAACTATCCTGCATGGCTTTTAGCTGTTCAAGGTAATGTCGCTCGTTGCTCAGGCGTGGTATTTTGTGCTGTCCACCAAGTTTGTCCTGTTCCTTTAACCAGTCATAAAAAAGCCTTGGTCGTGCTACGTTCAGTACTAACGGATTCAGCGTCATATTATTGTAACGCTTGGCTTCATAGTCGGAGTTAAGTGTTTGCAGTGTTTCGTCAAGAATAGTACGGAAGTGCTCGGCATCTGCCGGAGGTTCTTTAAATTCAATGATCCATTCGTGTGCCCCTTTCTCTTTTCCGTTCATAAATACGGGAGCCACGGTATAATCAATTACTTCGTGGCCAGTAACTTTACAGGCTTTGGCTATTGCGGTATCGGTATTTTCTACCATCAGCTCCTCGCCAAAAACATTAATATGGTGTTTGGTTCTTCCTGTAACTTTTATGCGGTACGGATTGACAGACGTAAACCTCACGGTATCGCCGATCATGTAGCGCCATAGGCCGGAATTAGTAGTGATAACTATAGCATAATTTTTATCTACAACAACTTCTGAAAGGGGAATCGTTCTTTGGTTCAGCGTTCCGAAAGTATCCATCGGGATAAATTCGTAGAAGATACCATAGTCGAGCATCAGCAATAATTCGTTGCTGTCGTTGCTGTCCTGTATAGCAAAGAACCCTTCAGAAGCATTATATATCTCGTAGTATTTAAAGTCAGCTTTAGGTAGTATCTTTTTGTACTGGTCGCGATATGGTTCAAAACTTACCCCTCCGTGAAAGTATACTTCCAGATTGGGCCATATTTCCATCAGGTTGGTTTTTCCGGTTTCTTCAAGCGCACGGTTCATCAGTACAAGCATCCACGAAGGTACACCGGCAAAACTGGTTACATTTTCGTTGATGGTTTCTTTAACTATAGCCGGCAGTTTTGTTTCCCATTCGCTCATTAGTGATACCTTATTGCTTGGCGTGCTGCTGAATTCTGCCCATATAGGCATGTTGTCTATCAGAATGGCCGAGAGGTCACCAAAGAATGAATTGTTGTCCTCATACAGCTGTTTGCTGCCTCCCAGGCGAAGGGATTTACCTGTAAAGAGTTGCGATTCCTCATTGTTGTTCAGGTAAAGGCACAATAGGTCTTTTGCGGCCTTATAATGACAGTCCTCAAGCGCATCATTACTTACTGGAATAAACTTGCTTTTGGCATTGGTAGTTCCGCTCGATTTGGCAAACCATTTAATCTGGCTGGGCCAAAAAACGTTTTGCTCACCTTTACGGGTTTGTTCTATCATGGGTTCCAGTTCTTCATAGGTGGAAACAGGTACCCTTTCGGAAAAAGCTCTATAATTCTTTACGGATGAGAAATCGTATTTTCTGCCAATGGATGTGCCCTCCGCAGTACGGATAAGGTTCATTAACAGTTCTTCCTGTACCTCGTTAGGGTATTTCAGGAACAATTCGATATCATGGATACGCTTTTTAAGGATCCACGAAGCAATGGAATTGATAATCGGCAACGCCATATTTTAGTATCTTTATGCCCATAAAAATACTAAAATTTATATGCAATACGAAGGGGTTTTAACAAAAATGCAAACTGAGGCGGGCAGCCCGATACAATATTACCTGGTTTTTGAAAACAGTTTTTTGAATGTAAATCAGCTGTTAGGTAAAGACTTAGAGATTAATTTTATGGGTTTCCAGTGCCTTAACTGTGGTAAGAAGAAAAAGATCTACCGTCAGGGATTTTGTTATGATTGTTTTTACAGTTCGGCGGCTGCAGGCGACTGGATCATGCGTCCGGAGCTTAGTACGGCCCACCTGGGTATTGCCGATCGCGACCTTGAATATGAAACCAGAGTACAGGTACAGCCGCATATTGTTTATCTGGCCGCATCGAGTGATATGAAGGTAGGGGTAACCCGTAAAACACAGGTGCCCACACGATGGATAGATCAGGGGGCTTCGTGGGCTACACCACTGGTGGAGGTGCCTAACCGTTATCTTGCCGGTATTACGGAGGTTGCACTTAAAGATCATTTCTCGGATAAGATCAACTGGAAAAAAATGCTGCTTAACGAAGTAAATGAAATAGACCTTATTGCTAGGCGAAACGAGGTGCGCTCATTGCTTCCGGCAGAAGTTGCTCCTTATTTTGAGTCAACCCAGGAAAAATTGTATACCTTAGACTATCCTGTACTGCAATACCCTCAAAAATTGGGGTCAAGTTTAAATCTGTCTAAGACTCCAATCTTCAACGGTAAACTTATGGGCGTAAAAGGGCAGTATCTTTTATTTGAAGATGGTACTGTTTTTAACGTAAGATCTTACGAAGGTTTTGTAGTGCAGATAAACGTGTAAATGTTGTCAGTTGATGGTTGTCCGTTGTCGGTAGCTGTCATTTTGAGCGGAGTGTAACGAAGTTGAAAAATCTCTTAGGGATTTCTCCGCTATGCTACCGCTTCGGTCGCAATGACAAATAAAAACCGCCTGATGAAATTTTCATCAGGCGGTTTTTTTATGGGTTTGAGTTAATTGGTCTGATTAAGCAAGCCGAAACTCAATAACCCGAAACAGACAAAGTCTATTCTTTCTTATCTTTTTTAAACAGGCCATTAATTAGTTTGCCTGCACCTTCTTTAGCTTTATCTTCTATTTGTTTTTGTGTTTCGGCGTTGGTTTTAGGTGTAGTTGTTTTAGTTGTATCAGTCGACGTTGTTTTACCTCCCCCTAAAAGCTTGTTCAGGGCATCTTTACCTTTGTCGGTAGCTTCGTTGATATACTTGTCTTTTTGCTGTTGTACCAATTGGTTCGTCAGGTTAGTTGCAGCCTTGCTAAGATCGGTTGATACTTTAGGGCTTTTAAAGTTACCTGTAATTGATGCGTTTACCGGAACGATTATTTTACTTGGATCTCCTTTTGCCTGAGTTATAAGCCTGTTTACATCGCTGCCCAGGTATTTGGCAGGAACTTCAAAAGCAACAGTATAGTTCATGTTCTGGTCAAAACCGTGTGATCCCTGTATCTTGATTGGAATATCCTGGTATTTCAGGTCAATTGGCTTAATCACTACATTACCGTTCTCGAAGGTAAGTCCGATCTTTTTATTCAGGTCTACTTTTGAAAGGTCAAGGAACTTAACGTTAGATGTTAATGCCGTAAGCATTTTTGAATTCTGAGGGTTTACAGTTGTATTCAATAACTGTCCAAGTAAATCACCTGAAAGGGATTTAAGGTCCGGAGTCATTTCTTTAGCATCCAGATTACCACCTACCTTAATGGTGGTATTCATTTTACCTGTTATTACACCTACTATAGGGGCAATGGACTTAAGCATGTCAAGCTGGTTGAACGACTGTGTAATGTCAACGTTGTTAAGAGCAAGGTCTACGTTAAATTTAGGTGTGGTACCTTTGGTAGATACATCTCCGCTAACACCTATTTTTCCGCCAAATATTGACGACTGCAGGTTTTGGATGGCAACAGTCTCGTCTTTAATAATCATTTTACCTGATACATCTTTCAGGAACAGGTTGTCATATACAACAGTGCCGGCTTTTGCTGTAATAGTACAGTCAAGGAAAGCCGGGATTTTAACCGCGTCGGTAGCTGCTACCTGCTTAGGAGCTTCGGTTTTTTCTGTGCCCTCAGCTTTTTTAGCTGCTGCATTGGCAGCCTCAGGAGCCATAAAGTCAGCAACTACAAGCTTGTTAGAACTCATGTTAAAGTTACCCTTCAGGGTCTGATCCCTGAACACAAACCCGTAGAAGTTATCGAGCGTACCGCTTACATTAATATCAGATCCGCCTGTTACAGCATCAAATTTGCTAAGGGTGATACGGCTTGGATTAAACTGTACTGCGGCCTCGTTGATTTTTACCGGTTTTGGCAGGTCACCTTTATAGGTAAATCCGCTAAGGCTCATACTACCATTGTTCTGTATTTTTTCGTACTGGCTGTTTTCTACTGATTTCATATCGAATTTAGTAGACGCATCTGCCCTAAGTATACCTGAAAGCGGAATGTCAACCTTAACAGGGTAAGCCTTAGATACGTTGGCAAGGTTTATTACACCTTTAAGTCTTGCGTCTACAAGAGGGTTTTCTACAATGTTTTTAATACTTGCGCTGGCATCAAAAACATCCTGGTCTATCCTGAACGAAAGTTTATCAAGGTTTACATAGGTGTCGTTAAGCACACCTGTTTCATTGATGATCTTAGTGTCGATAACAATATTCTGAACTGATTTAGGTAGGTCAGGATACTTGAATGATGCATTGTTTGATGCAATCGCAATGTTGAATTTAGGGATTGAATTATCGCCATTCAGTCCGTTTACTTTACCATTAATAGTAAAATCACCGTCTGTTTTAACCGTGGCAAGATTGCCTGAATAGGCTTCCGGTACAAGACCTAAGAAGTTTTTGAATGATGAGGTAGGCGTTTTGAATGTAATGTCAATTTGCTGTCCCTGTTCCACCATCGCAAAGCTACCGTCAAATTCAAGAGGCAACTGGTTAATGAGTGCTTTATTGTTTTTAAAAGTATAAATGCTTTTGTCAAGATCAAGGCCTAATACCGCATCAAGGCTAAGGGCTACATTGTTCATGTAGTTGGCCTTATCCATGCTGAGTGAAAGCTTAGCTGTGGTTTTGGTGTCAAGGTCAAGCTTATTAGCTGCCATGTTACCTTTACCTTCGTGGTTAAGGCTGTCAATTACCATGTTTATCTTGGAGCGCTCATCAAAGTAACGGAAACGCAGGTTTTCTACTTTGTACTTTTGCATATTAAGGGCAAACGGCTTGCTTTCTTTATTGTCGGCAGGCTGCTCTTTTTCGTCTTTGATGGCAATATCAAAGTTGCCTACGCCATCTTTATTGAAAAGGATGTTTACAATACCATTTTTGGTGCCGATGTATTCAATATTCATCGGTTCTCCTTCACCTTTGAATAATTCCTTAACCGACATATCAAGGTCTATTTCTTCCATGTAAACAAGTGTATCACCTGCGAAAGGGGCCTTGTTTACAATGCTAAGTTTTTCAATGGTAACATTGGCTTTAGGGAAACTCCTGAAAAGGCTCAGGCTTACATCCTCAAATGCTACATTGGCATCTACCTTTTCATTGATGGTTTTTAATACCAGTTCTTTAATTTTTCCTTTGAATAAGAATGGCGTAGCCGCCAACGCAATGATAATCACCAGTAAAACGATACCGGTCCATTTTAAAACTTTCTTAACCATGATATTTTTTAAATTTTGCCCCTAATATAGAGAATATACTCTACAATAACTTAAAAACAGTATGATTGTTGTGTGTATTTTCCTCACATATTGTTAATATTGTGCCTTAACCAACATATCACCAGAATGAAAAAAATTATAATTATCAGTTTATTGTTTACGCTTATATCCTGTCAAAAAAACTTATTGAAGCAATCGTCAATCAACATGCTGATAATTTTAGACTTCATGTCTATGCCAATGGCGATAAGAAGGTAGTTTATCTGCCAATGGTACATATAAGTAAACCGGAGTTTTATGTAAAAGTAAAATACAAATTAGATTCTTTACGGTCTGAAGGTTATAGTGTTTTTTATGAATCGATTGAAGCAGATAAAGAAATAGATAGTCTTCAAAAAGATTTGATTTATAGGAAATTAAGAAGCATTACAGGGTTTTATCCTGATTATAGTAACAAAAAACAATTTAAGGTTTTGCAGATCAAAGGCTTTGTGCAGCAGTCGCAAAGCAATACAGGTATTATAGATTCTTTGGATGTTCAGGCAGATTTACCAATAAACAAGCTGATTGCCTTATACGAAAAAGAAAAGGGAGAGGTGTTGCTTTCTGATTATGATTTAAAAACACCTTTAAAAGACAAGTACAGAACAAAAATAGATCAGCAGGATTATGATTTCCTTATTGATACACTAAGAAATAGAAGGTTAGTTGAAATGGTAAAAGAATCAAAGGCAGAAAAGATTGCTGTAATATACGGTGCGCTACACAGATTACCTTTGTTTACCAGTCTTAGTAAACAGGATAGCTTATGGCACACTGTACAGTAAATGGAATCAAAAAATCACTGGACACAGTCTTTGATGAAATAATCTAAAAAGCAAAAAGCACAATGATTATCATTGTGCTTTTGTTGTTTAATTCCTTTCGGGATTTATTTTATGGTCAGCTCATAAGGCATTAATACCTGGTTACCCTTGATTTGGCTTACACGACGAATGCGCTCTATAACGCGGTAGTTTTCTACGCCCACCTGTTCTTTAATAAGCTCTTCTTTAGTTTGTGTGCTAAGTCCGAACATGCTTAAAATTTTACTGAAGTCTTTTTCAAACTCAGGGTAATCCGAAACAGAATAGTCGTTTGTTTTACCCAGTTTAGCAGCATATTCAATCGCAGCATCAAGTCCGCCAATTTCGTCTACAAGTCCGTTTTTCAGTGCCATGCTTCCACTCCATACACGTCCCTGTCCTATAGCATCGACCTGCTCCGGAGTAAGTTTTCTCCCGGCAGCTACACGACTCACAAATGTTGTATATACTTTCTCTACACTTTCCTGAATGATAGCTCTTGTGTCATCTTTAAGCGGAGTGAATACACTGTATCCTGATGCGTTTTTATGTGTGCTTACCTGCTCGGTATGGATACCAATTCGGTTAGACAGTTCTGTAAAGTTTGGCAGCATTCCAAATACACCTATCGATCCTGTAATAGTACCTTCTTCTGCAAAAATTCGGTTAGCATTACAAGAGATGTAGTATCCTCCCGAAGCTGCTACATTACCCATAGATACTACAACCGGTTTTACTTTTTTAGTAAGTTCAATATCCCTCCATATCAGCTCAGAAGTCAGTGCACTACCACCCGGAGAGTCTACACGAAGTACGATAGCTTTAACGGCATCATTCTCTCTTGCCTCTTTTAGCGCTTTGCGGATTGGTACTTCGCTAACGGTATTCACATCACCTTCTCCGCCGCGAATCTCACCCTGTGCATAAATGATAGCAATCTCGTCTTTACCACCCGATAGCAGTTTGTCAAGCGCAGTAGCTTTTACATAATCAAGAATTGATACTCTTTTATAGTCTTCATCCTTTTTCAGTTTAAGTGCTTTTTTGATACCGGCTTCATACTGGTCGATATAACCAATTTTGTCTATAAGTTTTGCTTCTTTTGCCAGTTCCGGAGTACGGCCACCAAGCCTGTCGGCTACAGCATTAAGACTGTCAACCGGAATTTTGCGGCTTTTAGCGATATCGCCAACAACCGATGTCCAAACCGAGTTAAGTAATGCGGTAATCTGCTCCCTGTTCTCAGGGCTCATCTCATTGCTTAGGAAAGGCTCAACAGCACTCTTGTATTTTCCGTGACGGATAACTTCCATTTTAATGCCCGTTTTGTCCTGAAGGTCCTTGTAGAACATCACTTCTGATGAAAGTCCTTTAAAGTCAATTTCACCTACCGGGTTAAGGTAAATGGTATCGGCAACAGAATTCAGGTAGTAATCGCTTTGTGAATAACCGTCAGAATAAGCGACGATGAATTTTCCTGATTTTTTAAAGGCATCAAGCTCATCGCGAAGTGCTTTGTTTTGGGCAATACCCAGTTGGGTGCTACTGTTGGTTATAGTGATTCCCTTAATTCTTTCGTCGTCTTTTGCAGCATCAATAGCTCTTATAACATCAACAAGACCTTCCTGACTGTCAGAGTCGAACATTGGGAAGTCTTTATATTTGAATTTTCCTGAATAATCATTAGTAACCTGAGAAAGGTCAAGTTCAATAACACTGTTTTTTTCAACTTTTACGGCTGTGTCGTTCCCACCGCTGGCAGCAGCGGCAATAATACCGATAAGTAGTATTAGAAAGAAGAAAATAAAGCAAAACACAAAAAGCCCTACTACGGTAGAAAGTACATTCTTAAGGAATGAGGGCGATTTAGGCTGTGGTTGCCTGTACTGTGGTTGTTGTGGGGTGTCGTTCATCTTAAATAGATAGTTTATTTATTAATCAGACGCAAAGTTGCCAGATATGTTACAACTACTAAGTTAGAAAAATTAAAGAAGTATTCAGTTTTCAGTCGCAGTCTCAGTTTTCAGCCAGTAAGATACTGACGACCGCGACTGAAAACTGAATACTTTTCGCTTACTTTGCGGTATGAGATTTCAAAACAAAGCCATACTGTCACTGGGCAGCAACATGGGCAATCGCCTTGAAAACCTGCAATGGTGCATCGATTATATTAATAACCATATTGCTACGGTAGTAAAGGTTTCGGGTATTTATGAGAATCCGTCTGTCGGTTTCGAAGGCGACGATTTTTACAACTGCTGTTTGTTGGTGCATACACAAAAGCCAGCTGTACAGCTATTAGCCGAATTGCTTGGTGCCGAACTGGAGGGTGGCAGGGTTCGCAATCCTGAAGAACGCTATCATTCGCGTACCATAGATATTGATGTGATTACTTTTAATAATGAGATTATTGCTGAGCCAACGCTCGAAGTACCGCATCCGCGAATGCAGAACCGCAATTTTGTTTTGATTCCGTTACGGGATGTCGCCCCGCATTGGGAGCACCCAAAATTCAAAAAGAATATTAACCAGTTGATAACCGAATCGGGAGACGAAAGTAAATGTGAATTTGTAGTGCAGTTGCCTTCGCCAATTGAACAATTTAATCCAAAACATCATAGCTATATTGCTATTGAGGGAAATATAGGGGCTGGTAAGACCAGTCTTGCCGGAAAGCTTTCGGAAGACTTTGGGGGACAAATAGTGTTAGAGCGTTTTGCCGATAACCCTTTTCTGCCACAATTTTACAAAGATCCGCAACGTTATGCGTTTTCACTAGAAATGTCATTTCTGGCTGATCGCTACCAACAGCTTAGCGACGATCTGTTGCAGGTAAACCCACAGACCGATTTTGTTGTTGCCGACTATCATATCATCAAATCGCTGATTTTCTCAAAAGTTACGCTTGGGGAAGATGAGTATACGCTATATAAAAAACTGTTTGATATTATGTATGGCGAAATGCGCAGACCGGGACTCTATGTATATTTATACCAGACTACCGAAACCTTGTTGAAACATATCAAACTTCGTGGACGAAGCTATGAGCAGGAAATTGAGGCGGAGTACCTTGATAAGATAAATCAGGGTTATCTGGATTACATCAAAACCCATACTGGGCTGAATGTTTTGGTACTTGATGTTTCCAACAGGGATTTTGTACACAATCAGGAGGATTATGTTTGGGTGTTGGAGCAGGTAAATTTAAATAGATAGTCAGGTCACAGCGTGGCAGCATATTTATAGAAAATAAATGACGATAATTCTGTGAGCTCGTGAGGGGTGGCGTATAATATTCAGCTCCTCACGAGCTTTAAGATGATAATTTATAAATGTATACTATAACTAATTACCTTTGCAGTATTAAATCATCATCATCAATCATTAAATGTATCCTTATAAATTTATTGTCTTCGACTTTGACGGCACTATTGCCGATTCGCGGTCCTTATTTATTGAACTCTATAACGAACTTGCGCTAAAAAATAGCTATCAGCTGCTTAATGAGGAAAATCTCGATGAGCTCCGTTGCCTTAGCATTACCGAACGCTGCCGGTTATTAGGGGTGCCATTGTATAAAATACCATTCCTGGCTTCGGTAATTATCCGAAGGTATAAAGCAGCAATACCTAAACTGGAGTTTAATGAAGGCATGAAAGAACTGCTATTGTCATTAACTGAAAACAGGGTTAAATATGCTGTGCTTTCGTCTAATTCCAAAACCAATATCGAGCAGTTTTTCAGGCAGCATAAAGTAAAGTGCAAGCGCATTTATTCTTCCCGAAGTATGTTTGGTAAACATTTGCTTATTAATAAATTCCTGAGGGATAAAGATGTAAAACCTTCTGAGATACTCTATGTGGGTGATGAACTTCGTGATGTAATTGCCTGCCGTAAAAGCGGTGTAGATGTTGCATGGGTAAGCTGGGGTTACGACAATGAAAAAGCTCTTGAAAATAATAAGCCGGACTACCATATTGATAGCCCGGCCCAAATATTATCGCTTGTGTTGCATAAGCCTGTTGTTGCGGTATAACGAAATTTATTCCCTATGGGAAATTTTCTCCCTGTTCTAATTGTTTGCTACCAGCATTAAAACGCTACGCGATATTCGGAATGGAAGTTTTCCGTAGGGAATGAATGCTGGTAGAAATTAATATGCATTGGCTCATATTTCCCCGTGGGGAATAAATTTCTTTACAACGATTATCGAATCAAACTAAAATGCCCTTTAATTTCTTCACTATCGTAGGTTAGTTTAATAATGTACCAATAATCGGTTGCCGGTAGCCGATGTCCCTGAAATGTACCATCCCATGAACGGTTGCGGCTGTTTAAGGCAGCTACAATCTTACCATAGCGGTCAAAGATATTGATAGTTGCCTGAGGGTAGGCTGACATGCCTGCAATAGTAAACACATCATTGATGTTGTCACCATTAGGGGTAAAGAACTTTGGTATCATGTACACGTAGAATGTCATCGAATCACTTCCGCAGCCATTTTTAGAGCGTACTTTTATCGTATGCTGCCCGGGATTGAGGTTGTAAAAAACATTTGAGTCTCCATAGCTGTTGCCATCAAGTGAGAATACATAATGGTTTATTTCAGGATCGGACATGATAACAGTTGCAACGTCGCTGTTCACCTCCACGCGGACTATATCTGCCGAAGGGAGGGTAGTGGCTGTAATGGTTTTTACCGCGCTGCAGCCTGCCGGATTTGTTACTTTAACTGTGTAGGTCCCTGCCGCGTTAATTTCTATGGATGGTGTGGTCGCTCCTGTCGACCATTCATAGGTTACACCTGAAATCCCTGCATTTATTGTAGTTCTTGTTTTTTCGCAAAATTCTATTTCTTCGTCGGTTACAACCGGTAGTGGTAAAACGCTAACTATTACGGCCTCCCGTGAGGTTGCCGGGCATCCGGTGCTAACTACTTCGGCATAAAAAGTGGTTTCGGCAGTAAGCGGAGATGTAGTAAAAGGGCTTCCTGTGCCTAAAAGTGTTCCTCCGGTGGGTGCATCATACCAGTTTAATGTTCCCGAAGTAACAGTTGCTGTAAGTTGTGCAGGATCTCCGTAACAAACTGGCGCAACTGGATCAGGATTTGGTAAGGAGGGTTGAGTGTTGATTGTTGCTATTACAGCTCTTCTCGGACCCGTGATGCAGCCCGGTGAATATGCTGATGCGTAGTAGGTTGTTGTTTGCGATAATGATGGGGTCGTAAAACTCGAGCCTGTAGTGAGAAGGTTACCACCTGTGGGTGCATCATACCAATATACCATCCCGCCTGTTGAGACTGCCTGTAAAGTGACTGCACCATCGCCGCAGCGTTGTGCAGGGGTGGTTTCGGTTAGTTTTTCCACATCTATTGTAGTAGTGGCTGATATCTGCAATACCGGATCACCCGGCATGCCGCCAAATTCTACTATATAACCTTTTGGGGCATATTGCCCGCCGCTGCCGGCATTGGCAAGGTCATTCCACGAACCTGGAATACCTACTCCCGGAGCCGTAATGTGGGCATAATCTTCTGCTCCCATGTTGTTGGGTTCGCCACTATTCCAAAAGGCAAAATTAGGTGTGGATCCGTTTGCTCCACCGTTCCAAAAAACAGTACCTGCTTCGGGACCGGTCATCCATTTCCATACGCCTTCCTGTTCGGCATCACTACCGCCTATCCATCCCGTTCCTGTTGCCTGTTCCCCGCAAAGCTGAGCTTCGTCGGCCGACCCAAGAGTAGCCAGGTAACCCTGAAGTCCGTAATAAGTGGTGTTCTCTGCTTCGATTTTTGCATTCGTCCATAAAATGCCGTCTGCAGCTATGAATTTGTAATAATGCCCTGTTGAAGCCAGATAGTTAGCGTCGCCTAATGATATGGAAAAAGTACGTTGTCCGGCAGATGGATTTGCCGACATATTGTTGTATATAACGTTAAATTTTATGGCATCTCTAAGTGTCGGATAAGGTATTTCCGCGCCGGGTGTAGTGCTTTTTATGGTAAGGGTTGCCGATGTTGCATTCCATGTTGCTGTAAGTCCAGGTACACTGTTAAGACTCACGATGTCTTCTCCGTTTACATAACCTGATGAAATTTGTATGTACGCAGCTTCCGCACCGGTATCATCAACATCGGTAATGTTAAAATCCGTAGCGATATTTAGCGGAGTGCCGGGGCAATAGGTTTGTTGGCCTGTTGCCGTAACTACTGGTGCAATGTCTTGTGCGTTAATATGTTGTATTACGAACAGAAATAGTGCAGTCCCAAACAGTCGCGCACTACTAATGCTCCCGTTAAAAGAGGGTTGAAATAGTATCATGTCGTAAGTGTGAGAGGTTGGGGCTTAACCTGCTGTTATATGGTTTTTCTGGAAAATATCCCACACGACTATACCGGCACTTACCGAGATATTCAGGGAATGTTTAGTCCCAAGTTGAGGAATCTCAATAGTGCCGCTGCACAGTTTTATGGCTTCCTGTGATACGCCCTTTACTTCGTTGCCAAAAACAAGGGCATATTTCTTTCCTTCTTCAGGCTGGAAATCATTCAGGTAAACTGAGTTTTCCACCTGTTCTATAGCCCATACATCAGTGCCTTCTGCCTGAAGTTTTGTGATGACTTCGAGAACATCTTTGGCATATTCCCAGGCTACGGTATCGGTAGCACCAAGGGCGGTCTTGTGAATCTCCTTATTGGGAGGGGTGGCGGTAATGCCGCACAGGTAGATCTTCTCTACAAGAAAAGCATCGGCAGTACGAAATACCGAGCCTATATTGTGCAGGCTGCGGATGTCGTCAAGTATTATGATGAGCGGGGTCTTCTCGGCTTCTTTAAAGTCTTCGATGCTTTTGCGGCCTAGCTCACTGTTAGCTAATTTTCTCATGTGTTTTTTGGAATAGATAACCGCAAATGTAAACATATTTTAAAGAAATAGCCTGATATCAAACGTATTCGTTAGTTTCCTTCTCCTTTTTAAAATTATTGTTTTAGTTTTTGAAATTCTTCCCAAAGTTTATTGGTTTCCTGTTGGTTGGGGATGCCGGAAGTTCCTAGATGATTTAGTTTGTTGTCTATATAGTCCAAAAAATCATCTTCTAAAGAAGGGAGAGTGAAATTTTTGTATTTTTCGCGATTGTTGTAAGTGTATTTTCCAATTTCGAATTGTCCATTGTGCGTATGTATATCTTTACATCTTTCAATGATTTTAATTGCGGGTTGATAAGGATTTGCTAATTCGCATTCATTTATTTCTGTTCTATCCGAATTTAAGTTCCATTGAAAATAAAGGTAGATGAAAATATCGTTAAAATACCGTCCGCTTTTTACAGGAATATTATTGGCTATTAACTTTGAATTGAATTCTTCCAATGATTCAAGTTTAGCTGTCCATTCAGAATTAATATTTAAAAATAAGTTATGAGCTTCCTTAGTTTTTATGAATTCTGAAGTGTCCCCAAGCTTTTTCTTCCATGCGAAAAGTTTTGATAAGTAATCTCTGAATAATAGAATGTTAGCGATATTGTCTTTCTTAGTGTCCCTATTTAAAATTGAAATCAACTTTTCTAATTCAGTATTGTAGTTATCCATTTTTATAAGATATTCAATTAAGCCAAATATATAAATTATACCTACAAGGTTTTGAAACCCTTGCAGGATTTGTATTGTAGGGTAGAGACGTTGCAGTGCAACGTCTGTACATATGGTGTTAATGAATATTCTGGATTTATAAATTTCAAGGGATAATAAATTTATCCACCATTTACCAACACCGCGTTTACCTTTTTCAGAATTTGAGTAACTTCGCCCATTAAGTTAATTTAAACCTATTTCCCTTGGCGACTAAAGAAAAAGCACCCAAAGAAACCCCGTTAATGAAACAGTATAACGAGATTAAGGCAAAGTATCCTGATGCGTGCCTGTTGTTTCGTGTGGGCGACTTTTATGAGACCTTTGGCGAAGATGCCATAAGGGCAGCCGGGATATTAGGGATAGTGCTTACCAAAAGAGGGGCGGGCAGTGAAACAGAAACGGCTCTTGCCGGATTTCCGCATCACTCGCTGAATACCTATTTGCCAAAGCTGGTTAAGGCAGGTCTTCGTGTTGCGATATGCGATCAGCTTGAAGACCCGAAAATGACCAAGACCATCGTGAAACGCGGCGTGACCGAACTGGTTACTCCGGGGGTTTCAATGAACGATGAGGTGCTGCACTCCAAAAGCAATAACTTTTTGGCATCGGTATATTTTGGAAAAAGGACAATGGGTGTTTCATTCCTTGATGTGTCTACGGGAGAATTCCTTACGGCGCAGGGTAATGAGGAATACATTGATAAACTATTACAAAACTTCAGTCCGAGTGAGGTGTTGGTGCCTAAAGCGGAGAAAAATAATTTCAGGGAAGCCTTTGGCGAAGATTTTCATACGTTCTACCTCGAAGACTGGGTTTTTAAGGAGGACTATGCTTTTGAGAACCTTACAGCCCACTTCGGAACTAATTCCCTTAAAGGTTTTGGGGTAGAAGAACTGCAGGAGGGTATCATTGCGTCGGGAGCGGTATTGTATTACCTGTCGGAAACGCAGCATAACAAAGTGCAGCACATTACATCTATTCAGCGTATTGCCGAGGATGCTTATGTGTGGATGGACCGTTTTACCATTCGTAACCTTGAGCTGTATCAAAGCCCAAACCTGAATGCTGTAACCCTGCTTGATGTCATCGATAAAACGCTTTCGCCTATGGGTAGCCGACTGCTGAAACGCTGGCTGGCGCTTCCGCTAAAGGATGCCAATAAGGTACGAGTGCGTCATGAAGTAGTAGCCTACCTGAAAGACAATCAGGAAACCCTGAACAAGATTCAGTATCAAATAAAACAGATATCCGACCTGGAGCGTCTTATTTCTAAGATCGCAACAGGAAAGGTGAGTCCGCGTGAGGTAATTTACCTGAAAGACTCGCTGGATGCCATCGTACCCATAAAAGCACTGGCACTGGAAAGCAAGAACGAGGCACTTAAAGCTATTGGCGATAGCCTTCATGCCTGCGACCTGCTTCGTGAGAAGATAAAAACTACACTTCACCCTGATGCTCCGGTGTCTATCAATAAAGGAAATGCCATTGCAACAGGTATTCATCCTGAACTAGATGATTTGAGGAATATCTCCAATTCCGGTAAAGAATATCTTGAAGGAATTGAAAGAAGGGAGTCGGAAGCGACAGGGATATCTTCATTGAAGATTTCATTTAATAATGTATTCGGATATTATATCGAAGTACGTAATACACACAAAGACAAAGTTCCGGCAGAGTGGATACGTAAGCAAACATTGGTGAATGCGGAGCGTTACATTACCGAAGAGCTTAAAGAATACGAATCGAAAATATTAGGTGCCGAGGAAAAAATCCATGCGCTTGAAACACAGTTGTTCGAGCAGCTTGTTATCTGGATCGGAACCTACATAAAACCGGTGCAGCTTAATGCAAGCCTTGTGGCACAAATGGACTGTCTTAGTTCATTTGCCCAACTGGCAATTGACAATAAATATGTTTGCCCGGTTATAGATGATAGCTTTGATCTTGAGATAAAAGAAGGGCGCCACCCGGTAATTGAGAAGCAACTACCTGTCGGTACAGAATATATTACCAACGATGTTTACCTTGACCGAAGCGGACAGCAGATCATTATGATTACCGGTCCTAATATGTCGGGTAAATCGGCCATCCTGCGTCAGACTGCACTGATAGTACTGCTGGCGCAGATGGGTAGCTTTGTACCTGCAGAGAGCGTGCGCATGGGTATAGTGGATAAGATATTCACAAGGGTAGGAGCGTCGGATAATATCTCTATGGGTGAATCGACCTTCATGGTAGAGATGAATGAAACGGCCAGCATTTTGAACAATATATCCGACCGAAGCCTAATTCTGTTGGATGAGATTGGTCGTGGTACGAGTACCTATGATGGTATCTCTATCGCATGGGCTATTGCCGAGTTTTTGCACGAACACCCTGCACAGCCAAAAACGCTGTTTGCTACGCATTACCACGAACTGAACGAGATGCAGGATATCTTTGAGCGCATCCAGAATTTCAACGTTTCGGTAAAAGAGCTTAAGGATACAGTGCTGTTTATCCGTAAGCTTGTAAAAGGCGGTTCGGCACACAGTTTTGGTATCCATGTAGCCAAGATGGCGGGGATGCCGCAAACAGTAATCCAGAAGGCGCAAAAACTCCTTAAAAAGCTTGAGAAAGATCATTCAGGTGAAGCATTGTCAAACGGCAAAGCTACTGCCAAAGATGAACTGCAACTGAGCTTCTTTAATCTTGATGATCCGTTATTGCAGGAAATAAAAGAAGAGATCGTGAATCTTGATATCAATACGCTTACACCGGTAGAGGCACTAATGAAACTGAACGAGATAAAGAGAATGCTGACGAAGTAGTGTTCAGTGTTCAGTGTTCAGTGTTCAGTGTTCAGTGTTCAGTGTTCAGTGTTCAGTGTTCAGTGTTCAGTGTTCAGTGTTCAGTTCGGCGCGCAGAATAGAGAGGCTTTGGGTGTTTAAGCTGATAAAAGTCTTTGCGAACCTTTGCGATTTCTTTGCGAATCTCTGTGGTGTAGCTTCCGGGTCTAAAAAACTTTCAATTTTAAGCGAAACGTTATCAGAAGGTTATGTTTTTCTTTGATTTTTTTTCGCTGAAACGTTTGCAGAATTGAAATTAAGTGCTACATTTGCACCCGTAATACTGAAACAAACAGCGGTATAAAACGCGAAAATAGCTCAGTTGGTAGAGCGCAACCTTGCCAAGGTTGAGGTCGCGGGTTCGAACCCCGTTTTTCGCTCAAACTATCAGTTTATGCTCGAGTGGTGGAATTGGTAGACACGCTGGACTTAAAATCCAGTGGGTAGTAATGCCCGTGCGGGTTCAAGTCCCGCCTTGAGTACAAAAAGCCTTAAACGAAAGTTTAGGGCTTTTTTATTTATTATATTCTTTCATGACAATTGATATTGCACGTAGTATAAAACACAAACGAATTCTCTATAAATGGGGATGGGAAAGTATATTGGATGCTGTTCTTGATGGTGGTTTCTGGTTGCTGTTTCCTGTGTTTACTATTGTAGAGATTTTTATACAGGGCATAAATGATGTGCCTTTATTAGTATGGATTGTAGATTTGTATATTCTCTCTGGCTTGTATTTGAGGGGTAAGCTAATTTGTATAGAGGGTGGCGCACTGCCTGAAAACAGAGAGGCGGTAGTCGAATCTTTGAAATCCTGGTATCCCAATATAAAAATAATTGACGAAGGTAAAAATATAATCGAAGTACATACAAGTACAGGTATGTTTACTGGGGGTCATAAGCTTGTAATATTATTTGATGAAAATAGTGCTTATGTTAACAAGGTAAAGCTTATGCGACATGATATAAGAAGTCCATTTCATGCCCCATTTCACTACATAAGCCTCTTTCGTCTCAAAAAAGAAATGACTACAGCCACTTCTTCCTCTTAAACCAAATATAGATAATCACTGATATTATCACCATAGATGCTATTGAGAGTGGATAACCCCATTTGTATTCCAGTTCGGGCATAAATTTGAAATTCATTCCGTAAACCCCAACAATAAAAGTAAGTGGCATAAAGAATACTGAAAATACCGTGAGTATCTTCATTACATCATTGGTTTTTCGTGCCGAAAGCGAAAGGTAAATATTCAGCAGGTTATTGGCGTCTTCGAGTATCTGGTCATACAGCAGCATCAGTTTGGTATGCAGGTCGCGTACATCGCGTAATGCAGGCCTGTCTTCTCCTTCTGTAATAAGCGAATTGATTACCTCGTTGCTTAATACCAACAGCTTTTTATAGAGTCCGGCTTTGTTCTTCACATAATAAATGTCTTCTATCATGTCGGAAGGGGTATTCTTTTTTAGGAAAAGTTTCGATTCAAAAAAATCTATTTCATCTGAAAGTTTGATTGCAGGTTGCTCGTAAGAGTGGAGTACATCGCGTAATATGCGTATGGCAACTCCCGTTGTTGAGGTAATTTTTCCGGTATCGACAAAACCAGCCTTTATATCGTGTATAATTGATTGCTCGTTGCGGTGTATTGAAATGATGAAGTTCTTGTTGAAGAAGAGCGCAATCTTGCTGCTAAGGCTTTGTATGGTTTGCTGGTTCCTGCTTTCGGAATCAATGTCCTTCAGTATCCTTACAATGATAAAATGCGTATCATTATGTTCTTCATATTTTGGCAGGTGATCCGGATCTAAAGAGTCTCTTAGCGTATAGCGGTTAAGGCTGTACCTTTTACTTACCTCTATTAATTCATCTTTACTGGGATCGCTAATGTCTATCCAGTCTATATCGGTGTCGTTGATACGGCAGGATGTTGTAGGCATACTACTTTGTTTTGGGGTGGTTTACTCAAAGTTAGCATATCTTTTCTTAAGTTTTTTATAAACCCTGTAAAAAAAGAAAACCTTCGCTTAGCGAAGGTTTTCAAATACTTTGACTGTCGTCTTGCTATTTCTTAGTGAGCAGGAGCAGCTTCAGCTGGGCTAGCAGCCTCAACAGCTGTAGTATCAGCAGCAGCAGGAGTTTCTTCAACAACTGGAGCTTCTTCAACTGGAGTTGCAGTTTCTTCTACTGTAGTTTCTTCAGTTTTAGTTTCTTTACAAGAAACGAAAGAAACACTCATCATTGCTACTAGAGCTAGGCTTAAAACAACTTTTTTCATCTTACTAAATTATAAAGGTTAATTATTAATTCGAAGCAAAGATATAAATTTTTTAATATCAGGGGCTGTTTGGCTGAAAAAAAAATATTTCCGTTTTGCCCTTTAAAATCAAGGGGTTTGATGATTTTGGTTTGCTTTTTTTGTAGGTTTTTGCCTTTATGGTAGCTATAAAAAACAAAAGAGAAACCGCAAAGGTTTCTCTTTTGTTTTTTTACGAAAACGATTACGATTATTTGGTTACAACCTTCATTTCGTCTACCAGGTGCTTGGCTCCGGCATACTTCTCGATAATGAATAACACATAGCGCATATCTACCATAATGTTACGGCAAATAGACGGGTCATAATAAATGTCGCTCATGGTTCCTTCCCACACACGATCAAAGTTAAGGCCTATAAGGTTTCCTTTAGCATCAATTGCCGGGCTGCCTGAGTTACCTCCCGTAGTGTGGTTAGTGCCTATAAAACATACCGGCATCTTACCGTTTTCGCCATAGCGGCCGTAATCTTTTTTATTGTAAAGATCGATAAGTTTTTGAGGAACGTCAAATTCATAATCACCCGGAATGTACTTTTCCATAACACCGTCAAGGTAAGTTACAGGTCCGTAGTAAGTGGCATCTTTAGGTTCGTAGCCATCTACTTTGCCATAAGTAACACGCAGTGTGCTGTTAGCATCCGGGAAGATGCGTGCATCTTTCGGGCTTAGTTCCAGTATGCCTTTCATATAGGTGCGCTGAAGACCTGTTATCTTCAGGTTGATCTCGTCATATTTTGGAGCTACGTTTTCGTAATAAGCATTTGTAAGTGCTTTTACCAGTTTGTAACCTTTGTCTTCATTAAGATTGGCAATAACAGTTTTGGCATCACCTTTCAGAAGTTCTTTTACTCCATCATAAGAGGTTAGTTTTGAAGTGCCGTAAATTTCAGATGTCATAGCCTTCAGGTCGGCACCCTTAAGAATTTCCGGCTGGAATTGCTTAGGCAATTTTGCAGCATAAAGTGCTATAAGCTGTTCAAAAACTTTCTCATCCACATTCTTGTTGAAATTCTTGTAGGTCTCTTCAAGTCCAAGAATTGTGTTGTCCCTTCTGTCACTGAATGATTGCTCTCCTCTGGCATTGTAAATCTGCTCCAGTTGGTAGAGTCTGTAAGCTGTTGTAAGTAGTTCGGTGTTTCGTAAAACAACCTCCGTGAAATAGTCTCTTGCCAGTGCATAAGGAGCGATCTCATTATAATTCTTTTCAAAATCTGCCAGAAGATTGCCATACTCGGCCTGCTTACCGGCTTTGGCAACGCGTGCAAGGAAATCCTTCTCGTTTGCTTTTTTAATGGCAACGGCATTACTTTTCTTAAGTCCCTGCGTTTCACCTATCCATTTTTTCCAATAGTTGGCAATTTGTGCATATTTAGCAGCATACTGTATTTTTATTGCCTGGTCTTTACGCATAAAGCCGTCAGCTACTTTAAGAGCTGCATCCCTTACTTCAATTTTTGCTGGGTTAAGGCTGTTTACAATTTGTTCTACCGCAACCGCAGGAAGGTACTCGGTAGTTCTCCCAGGATAACCAAATACCATTGTAAAGTCGTCTTCTTTTACGCCACCGATAGATACCGGGAAGTAATGCTTGGGCACATACGGAACATTGTCCTTAGAGTATTTTGCAGGTTTGTTGTCTTTACCGGCATAAATACGGAAAAGAGAGAAGTCACCTGTATGTCTTGGCCATACCCAGTTGTCGGTATCCGACCCAAATTTACCTATTGATGAAGGTGGTGCTCCTACAAGACGAACGTCTTCAAAAGTTTCAGTTACAAAACGCATGTATTGATTACCTTCGTAAAAAGTACGGATGCTGTTACCCTGCCACGATTCTTTAGGAAGTGTATTGGTAAGACGTGTAATATTTTCCTGGATTTTTTTCTGTTTGTCTTTCTCGTTTGTCAGTGATGCTACACCTTCAAGAACTTGGGTGGTAACATCTTCTATCCTTACGATAAAAGTTACTTCAAGGTCTGGGTTAGGCAGCTCTTCTGCTAGGCTCATAGCCCAGAAGCCATTGGCAAGATAATCGTGTTCTACAGTTGAGTGCGATTGTATTTCTCCAAAACCACAGTGGTGGTTAGTAAGCAACAATCCGCGAGAAGAAATAACCTCCGATGTACAGCCTCCGTTAAATTGCGGAACCGCATCTTTAAGGCTCGAATGGTTTACATCATAAATGTCTGATGCAGACATTTTCATGCCCAGGCTTTTCATTTCTTTTTCGTTCATCCCTTTAAGCAGGGAAGGAATCCACATACCGCCTTGCTGCGCATAGGCAGGAAGAACCAATATCAGGACAAGAAGTCGTAATAATCTCATATTTGGGTTTAATTGTTTTAGCGGTGTGCAAGGTACACATTATTTATAAAAAGCTATAATTTGTATCTTTCAGCTGTTTAATAATGAGTAGTATGTTTGATGCAATTGTTACACATATAAAAAAACATGTAAGCCTCACCCGCGAGGAGACGGAATTGCTGTTGGCTTCTCTTGAGCTTAGGGAACTTAAAAAGAAAGAGCATTTGCTGGAAGCCGGACAGATTTGCAATGAGAATTACTTTGTAGCCGACGGTTGCCTGAGGATGTATCTTACGACAGATAAAGGAACCGAACAGGTTATACAGTTTGCTATTGAGAACTGGTGGATGACCGATTATTTCAGTTTTAAAAGTAATCAGCCGTCAAATTTTTACATACAGGCAATAGAAAAAACTACTGTAATAGCAATTAGCAGAAAGGCACAGGACGAGCTTTTTGAAAAGCTTCCTCAGCTGGAAAAATATTTCAGAATAGTTTTGGAAAAAGCATATGCAGCCCAGCTTAATCGAATTCATTATATTTTCAATTTGGGAGGGGAGGAACAATACAGAATGATGGTAGAGCGCTATCCGGAATTTGTTCAACGTGTTCCACAATATATGCTGGCTTCCTTTTTAGGGATTACTCCTGAGTTTTTAAGTAAGGTGAGGGCGAAAAAATAAATTTTGACTAAATTTCATTTCTTAACCATGATTAAGTTTTTTGAGGAGGTATTGACGGAAATTTGTCATGTACAAATCAAATAACAAATTTAATTTTTAAAGTTATGGAAAATAGAATGAACCTTTTTAAAGTTGAAACTGAAGGATATAACACGATGCTTGCATTTGAAAAATACCTTGCAGCTACAGAACTTACCAAAACTCATAAAGAGCTTATTAAAATAAGAGCATCACAAATTAATGGTTGTGCTTTCTGTCTGGATATGCATACTAAAGATGCTCTTAAATATGGTGAAACCCAACAACGTATCTTTACACTTAGTGCGTGGAGGGATACTCCTTTCTTCACTAAAGAAGAGCAGGCTATACTTGCGCTTACCGAAGAGGTTACCCAAATATCAAACCATGTTTCGGATAAAACGTATAGTGATGCCGTAACGCTGTTGGGCGAAAAATATGTTGCTCAGGTTATTATGGCAATCATTGCGATCAATGGCTGGAACCGTATTGCCATTACTACGGGTATGCAGCCTGAATAATGTCTATATTTGTTTGATATGAGCAAAGATAAAGTCATAATACGTCGGGCATCATTAAGCGACCTCCCCGAGATGAAAGAACTCTTCAGCAAAACCAAAGAAGTGATGTTATACTCATCAACTATAAAATGAAGAAAGAATTATAAACAAAAATCCGAAGCATTAGCTTCGGATTTTTTAAATTATAGTGTGATTGTCTGTATACTGAATACTGCGACGGCCTACTTTCTTATTTTCTGTTCCCATTTCCATGCTGAAGCCAAAGCCTCATCAAGAGAAAGTTCGGCTTTCCAGCCTAGGACGTTATTGGCTTTATCAGTATCTGCATAGGCTTCTGTTATGTCGCCCGGGCGTTTGTCTACAATTTTGTAATTCAGTTTTTGTCCGCTTACTTTTTCAAACGCATTGATAACTTCAAGAACCGAACTTCCTTTACCTGTTCCAAGGTTAAAGATTTCAACTTTATCAGCGTTCGCTTTGTTCACTAATCGCTTAAGCGCAGTAACGTGTGCTTTGGCAAGATCTACCACGTGAATGTAATCACGAATGCAGGTGCCATCCGGCGTTGGGTAGTCAGACCCAAAAACCGATAGCTGTTGTCTTAGTCCAATAGCAGTTTGCGTAATGAACGGAACAAGGTTTTGCGGAGTTCCTTTAGGTAATTCGCCAATGTTAGCAGACTCATGGGCTCCGATAGGGTTAAAGTAACGTAACAATATTGAATTGATGCCACTTACTTTTGCAACGTCCTGAATGATCTCTTCACCTATTTGTTTTGTATTTCCATAAGGAGACATTGCAGTTTGTATAGGAGCGTTTTCGGTAATAGGCATTTTTTCTGCCTGTCCGTAAACAGTACATGATGAGCTAAAGATAAAATGCGATTCAGGTTTTGCCTGTAATCCCTGTAAAAGGTATACCAGTGCACCAATATTGTTTTCATAATACAATAATGGGTTTTCTACACTTTCGCCTACAGCCTTAGAAGCTGCAAAGTGAATGATGCCTGATACATCGCTGTATTTTGCAAAGAAGTTTTGTACAGCAGCCTTATCGCGAAGGTCTGTTTGTTCAAAATCCGGTTTTTTGCCGGTAATGGCCTGTATACCGTCAAGTACCTCGATAGAAGAATTAGACAGGTCGTCAATTACAACCACATCAAAACCTTCGTTCTGAAGTTCTACTACAGTATGCGAACCTATAAAGCCTAGTCCGCCGGTTACAAGAATTTTCATATTTACTGGATGTTTTTTGCTGGTTTTATGGTAAAGTCAAACAAATGTCTGCCTTTTTTATCCTTGTAATCATATTTCATAGAAACATCATGTTTTCTGAACGTTTCCATGTCCGGGCTGTTGTCAAGGTTTTCCTGCGTTTGCTTTATCAATACCTCTTTAGCCTCTTTTTCGTCAATGGTAACAGAGTCTTTATCAACAGATACAACCGTATAGTGATAAACAACCATAAGCGGATCTTCAGCTACAGATGTGCTGTCCATTCTGGTGTCCGGATCAATTGTTACAGCTCCTTTTGCATTGATTTCTTTTGAAAATTTTGAAAGCTCTTTGTAAGGACTTGTCCTGTTTACATTGCTTATCCCTGTCATGACGCCAACTCCTATAGCTATTCCGATAATCGGACCCCACGCTTTCTTTTTTGTTATTTCCATTAGCTTAAAAACTCAATTACACTATCCGTAATGAATTTTATCTGCTCATCATCAAGCTCAGTATGCATTGGCAACGATATTACTTCTTTTACAAGTTGATTTGTTACCGGGAAATCCGATTCGTTATAACGGCTATCCGCATATGCCTTTTGGCTATGAAGCGGAATAGGGTAGTATATAGCACACGGAATACCTTTGTCAAGAAGGTGTTGCATTAGTCCGTCCCTGTCAGCGTTGATTATACGTAGTGTATACTGATGGAACACGTGGCTGTCCTGTTCTCCTGTGATTACAGGGGTAATAATATTTGTATGGTTGGCAAGAGCAGCACTGTATTTTGCAGCGGCTTCCTGTCTTTTTACATTATAACCGTCAAGCAATGGGAGCTTAGCATTAAGTACCGCAGCCTGAATGCTGTCAAGCCTTGAGTTAACACCTACAACATCGTGGTGGTAACGCACATACATACCGTGATTAACAATTCCTCTTAGCGTATGGGCAAGCGCATCATCATTTGTGAATATAGCACCACCATCGCCATAACAGCCAAGGTTTTTAGATGGGAAGAACGATGTTGAAGCGGCATGGCCTATAACACCTGTCTTTTTCTTAGAACCATCGGCATATTTATAGTTGGCACCTATTCCCTGAGCGTTGTCTTCAATTACATAAAGATTATGCTCAGTAGCAAGGTCCATAATTTCTTCCATATTGGCTGCCTGGCCAAAAAGATGTACCGGAACGATAGCTTTCGTTTTTGGTGTGATCGCTTTTTTGATAGCCTCTATAGAAATGTTGAAAGTATCCGGCTCAACATCTACAAGTACCGGTGTAAGTTGCAGTAGGGCAATAACTTCTACAGTAGCGGCAAAGGTAAAATCGGCAGTAATTACCTCGTCGCCCGGCTGAAGTCCCATACCCATCATGATGATCTGAAGGGCATCGGTACCATTTGCACATGGTATTACGTGTTTAACATCAAGATAAGTCTCAAGATTTTTTTGGAAACTATGAACTTGTGGGCCGTTTATATATGATGTAGTATCTAAAACTTCCTGTATAGAAGCATTTACAGTATCTTTAATCTGGTCGTACTGACTTTTCAGGTCAACCATTTGGATTTTTTTCATGATGTGAAATTATTAATCAGCGCAAAACTACTAATTTAATGACTGCCTGACAATGAAAATAGCATAAAGTATGTAATTTAGCACCTCAATTTTATGCCTATGTTTTTTCTATATAATGTGCTTATTATAATCGCTAAATGGGTGCTGAGTCTTGTGGCTTTTTTCATCCCTAAAATTAGACTCTTCGTAAACGGAAGAAAGACTGTTTTTAGTACACTTCAGGAAAAAATTCAGCAGGGAGATAAGACAATCTGGTTCCACGCGGCATCGTTGGGAGAGTATGAACAGGGGCTTCCGGTGATGGAAAAGGTAAGAGCCATGCATCCCGGCCATAAAATTGTGCTTACTTTCTTTTCGCCATCGGGCTACGAAGTACGGAAAAATGCCACTACTGCCGATGTTATTGTTTACCTGCCTATGGATACTTTGGCAAATGCTAAAAAGTTCCTTTCAATCGTTAAGCCGGAGAAAGTATTTTTTGTCAAATATGAATTCTGGCCTAATTACCTAAACGAGTTGAAAAAGACCGATGCAAAGGTGTATCTTATCTCAGGTTTTTTCAGAAAAGATCAGGTGTTTTTTAAATGGTATGGAGGTTTTTACAGAAAGGCACTTAAAACCTTTAATCACTTTTTTGTACAGTATGAAAGTTCAAAAGTGCTGTTGCAGGGTATCGGTTTCAATAATGTAACCATTAGCGGTGATACCCGTTACGACAGGGTGAGCGAAATACTGGAGCGTGATAATTCACTTACTTTTATTGAAGAATTTAAAAATGATACAACCACCGTGGTATTTGGCAGTTCATGGCCAAAGGATGAAGCCATGTTTGTCGATTTTATTAATACGGCGGTAAACACTAAATTCATTATTGCGCCACATACCACAGGCGAAGACCACATTAATGATATTAAAAACAGCCTAACAGGCAAAGTGGTCCTGTTCTCAGAAAAGGAGGGGAAGAACCTTGCTGAATATGACGTGCTCATCATCAACACAGTAGGTATACTGACTAAAATTTACAGCTATGCTGATGTAGCCTATGTAGGAGGAGGATTCGGTACTGCGGGATTGCATAATATTTTAGAGCCTGCTGCTTTTGGTGTGCCAATAATCATTGGGCCTAACCATCAAAAATTTCCCGAAGCAGTTGCTTTGGTCAATATGGGTGGATGCATTGCCGTAAAAAATAAAGAAGAGATGAATAATGCACTATCATCACTGGTATATAATGATGATGTGCGTTATGAAACCGGTCATGTTGCAGGAACATTTGTGAGCATGAACCGAGGTGCTGTAAATGTAATTCTTAAAAACATCGACTGATGCAGGCCGTATTCAAACCTTTAGAAGCACAGGATATCCCTTTGGTAATTGCCATGATGGAAGAATTCTATGCTATCGATAATTACCCGATTGACGTTAATGTTTCTCGCGGACTGATGCATGAGTTTTTGGAGAATGATGCATTGGGAAGGGGATGGCTGATACTGAAAGAAAATGAACCGGTAGGCTATGTAATCATGACTTTTGTATTTTCTTTTGAATACAAAGGACGAATCGCTTTTTTAGATGAGTTGTTTATTTCACCTGCTGCGCGTGGACTTAGTTTTGGTAAACAGGCACTTGATTTTATCAGCGAACAGGCAAAGGCTTTATCGGTTAAGATAATATACCTCGAGATAGAAGGGCATAATACCATTGCTCAGCAACTATACCTCTCTAAAGGATACAGTATACACAATCGCGGGCTGATGAAGTTGGTGGTGAAATAAAAAATCCCGTTCGCCTCGGTGAACGGGATTTTTTATGAATTTTGGTCATTGCGAGCGTAATGCAATGGAGCGCGGCAATCTTTAGATTGCTTCGTCGTTCCTCCCTGCCTTTGCCGGCAGGCAGGCTCGCGATGACGGGTAGTACAAAAACGTTACGCTGAGTACTGTTAACTCAAAACAGCAGCAGCCGTTTGCGCTTCAGGAGCGATTTTTTTTACAAGCCCCTGTAGTACGTTACCTGGTCCAACTTCTGTGAAAAGTGTACCACCATCGGCAACCATATTTTGAACTGACTGCGTCCATTTTACAGGAGCAGTAAGCTGTATGATAAGGTTTTGTTTTATCTCGTCAGGATTAGTCACAGCACTTGCCGGTACGTTTTGGTACACAGGGCAAACCGGTGCGCTAAAAGTTGTTTTCTCAATAGCAGCCGCAAGCTCTTCGCGTGCAGGCTCCATCATAGGCGAGTGGAAAGCACCACCTACAGGCAGGATAAGAGCACGTTTAGCACCAGCCTCTTTCATTGCAACACAAGCAGCTTCAACAGCTGTGGTCTCACCTGAGATTACAAGCTGACCAGGACAGTTGTAATTCGCAGGAACTACCACGCCTTCGATAGTTGCGCATACATCCTCAACCACTTTATCGTCAAGGCCAAGTACAGCAGCCATAGTAGATGGAGTGATCTCACAAGCTTTCTGCATTGCCATAGCACGCTGCGATACCAGTCTAAGTCCGTCTTCAAAAGTAAGTGCGCCAGCTGCAACAAGGGCAGAGAATTCTCCAAGGGAGTGGCCCGCTACCATTTCAGGCTTAAAATCTTCACCAAGGGTTTTAGCCAGTATAACCGAGTGAAGGAATACTGCAGGTTGTGTTACTTTAGTTTCTTTAAGTTCTTCGGCTGTTCCTTCAAACATAATGTCTGTTATACGGAAACCTAATATTTCGTTAGCTTTTTCAAATAGTTCTTTTGCAAGGGGAGATTTTTCATAAAGGTCTTTTCCCATGCCTGTAAACTGGGCACCCTGTCCCGGAAATACATATGCTTTCATACTGAGAGATATTTGTTTCTGTTTTTAGTTTGTCACGCAAAAATAATGTTTTTTCTATAGGTCGTCCCAAAATCACATTTCAGGTTTGTAATATTTATTGTGAAGCACTTAATTTTTAACATGTTAATTAACATTTTGCCGTGTTTGCATGTTGAATAATGTTGTACTTTTGAAAAACCTTATTAAAGCCCGCTGGGTTTTCCTAAAATATTTTTTAATTAAATCCCTCCGCCTGAGGGATTTTTTTATTAATATTGTTAGAGACATGTGTCAAATCTTAGAGTGATATTGACTTTTTTTAAGCCCCCCAACCGTCTAACTTATAAGCCTATGTTCAGATCTGATAAACCGTCCCTGCGCTATGAATATTCGTGGTCGGACACCGATAAGGCTAAAATTTTTAAGAACGTGTGCGATGATGATGTCATCGACAGAAACAATGGTTACCAGATGCTCGATTTCATGAAGCGCTTTTTTCAGATGTCGGGTCTTTTTTCTCTCGATTCATTTCATCGCCTCGAAAACCTCATAAAGAAGCATATGCCCGAAAAATGCATAACCCGTGGTGAAATGAATATATGGCTGGGTAAGAACTGGAACAAAAGAATATAAAAAAAAGCCCCCGCTTTCGCGAAGGGCTTCTCGTCAATCCAAAACCTAAATATTAAAGCACAAAATAAGCGTTCTTTACGGGCTGTATGTGATGCAGTGTAGGGTTATGTGCAAATTTTTCTTCTTCAAACTCGTTACGGTATTCGTGTACCATTTGCATTAGATTCTTCTCTATGTTGTTTGAGATAGAAACCATAGGAGTATCAGTTGGCTTACCCTCAAATGGATCCTGAAGATGGATTGCCATCTTTTCTATAAGAAAGCATGCGGCGCCAATAGTAGCAATTACAGGAATTTGTATCCAGCCTAGGTAATCGGTAAGGCCAAATGGCAACAGAAGTATAAAAAGGAATAATGTAAACCTTATGTACATACTGTAAGTTGTTGGGAAAATTGTATTTTTAATACGTTCGCATTTACCCATCGAGTCACACAACCTTGTCAGGGTGTTGTCTATCTCTACCTGCTGGTATACGTTTATTTTTTTATTCTCTTTTGCTTTTTTAATTTCTTTGGCGTGCAGCATCAGTATAGCGTTTGGCACGTGTTTATGGTTCTCTACAAAGCGCAGTTCTTTTTCGCTAAGCAAGCTTTTTATGGGTTTAACAGGATCTTTGCCTCTCAGGGCCTGAGCAAGGGCATAACACCATGCAGCCTGTCTTTTGGCAAAACGCTCTTTAAAGTCATTAGCCTCTACCGAGAAATCAGGGTCTTCGTAAAAGGCGATAACCTGACGCAGCAATGTGCGTGAATCATTTACTATAGCACCCCAAATAGTACGTGCCTCCCACCATCTGTCATAAGCCTGGTTCGATTTAAAAGCGAGGAGTAATGATATGATGGTTCCTATAATTGCCGGAACTGCAATAGGGATGTTTATGGATACGGCATGATAAAAATGATGTATTATCTCAAATCCTATAGTGTAGACAATTACAAGGGCAAGCTCAAGCCTGATCTTGCCTAAAGTATATTGTAACGGAATTCTCTTTCTTAATAGCATGTCTTTTGGAATTTTAATTAATCAGACCTCTTCGAATATAGAAAGCACCGGTAATCCAAGTGTTTCATTTACATACGCTTCTTTGCGTTTTTTCATCCTAATCTTTTCTGCTTTTCGGGTTTCGATAAGCAGGTCGATATTATTTTTAGTGATAGCATCGCTAAGCTGCTGTTCTAATTGTTCAGGATAGTTTCCGGTTAGTGACGCGTGGCTAACGATTCTTAAATTAAAGCTGTTGCCTACAAGTTCCTGCAGTTGCGGAATGTCAAGCTGCGCAGAAGAATGTTCGAGATACAGGGCTTTGTTAAACTCCAGTTCTTCACCGGCTTCAGTGAGATGAAGCATGGAAATTTTACTGTTTGCTAATAAGTTCAGGCAGTAATGGTGTATGCTGTCCCTTTCCTGCCTGTAGGAAGCAGGAACTATAATAAAATCAGTGTTTAAATGCTGTAGCAGGTTTTTAAGCAAAGGAGCCGAAATGCCATAACGGTTATGTAATTCGAGCGTGCAGTGCGGATAATTGTTGGCTTCTGAATGGCAAGCCTCCAGTATTTTTGCCTGTAAGTCTGTTTTTGAAGGTCTGGCCGATCTTAGGAATAATGAAGCAGATTCGGCATCAGCAACATCACATACATACATAATTGTTATATTGCAGTTACTGTTAGCCTGTTTTAGTGCTGTTTTTACTGCAAAAAGGGTATCATGTTGTAATGTTGTGGGGATAAGTATGTTTTTCATGCTGTATAATTCTTAAAAGTTATACAGACAAATTAATTATCCCGATATAAGAAAGTGCTTAAAATAAAATTAGAAAACCCTAAGATTTTACATTAGGATTTTTAATGTTGGATTTATGGAAAACGATGCTTACAACTGTTCCTTTATCGGGTTCAGATTGTACATTAAGCTCTCCCTTATGCATCCTGATGATTTTCATGGCTAATGGTAATCCAAGGCCATATCCGGTGTAGCGCGATGCTTTTTTACCCCTAAAGAACGGTTCGTAAAGATAAGGGATGTCTTCTGGCGGTATACCTATTCCTATATCGGTAATTACAATTTTAATAGCTTTTGTATCTGCTGTAAGTGAAACAAACACTTCCTCATTATCCGAGTACTTAACTCCATTAGAGATGATATTACCTATAGCGAGTTCAAGTAGAGGCTTGTTGCATGGCAGGGTAAGCATAGCTTCGTCTTCGGGCATATTGTTTAGTTTGATGCTAATACGGTTATCAGGGTATAACCTGTCAAGATCGCATTTCACATCCAGTAGAAGTTCGTCAATGCGGGCAATGTCCTGTACCTGTTTGTTGCCATCATATCCGGTTTGCGTAAGCTTGAGGAGGCTTTCGGTAAGGTTGCTAAGGCGTGAAGCCTGCCTGTTGATAGATTCAAGTGCAGCAGTATATTCTTCAGGGCTTCGTTCTTTTAGCAGGGCAATCTCCGTTTCGGCCAGTATTGTGGTAATGGGCGTCTTTAATTCGTGTGACGCGTTATTAATGAAATTAGCCTGGATCTCGAAGGAGGTTTCCAGTCTGTCGAGCATATCGTTAAAGGTTTTGGTAAGATCAGTAATCTCATCCGAATCGTCATTTCCTGGAAGTGGTAGCCTGTTGTGTAGGTTAGAGGCACTAATACGTTTTACTTCTTTAGTAATGGTAGATACCGGGTTTATGAATCGTTGAGCTAAAAAGCGTCCAAAGAAATAAGCAAGGATAATAAAGCCAATAGCCCCAAAAACCATGATACGGGTTATGTATATTGTAGTTGTGTTTCCGCGTCGGTCTTTAGCGGTTACAATAACCATATATTTTATGTTGTTTTCATCAAATAGCTGAGCATAATAATATTGATGTTCATCCAGCATTACCCATGCCTTTCCGGTTGTCATGGCTTCTTCATAAAATTCATGGGGCAAATGCAGTTGGGTGTTGTATTCAAAGGAATTAGCTCCATTAACCTTCAGTACAAAATCATTTTCGTCGATTAGTTCTTCTAACCCATGTTTTTTGAGTTCACGGTAATAGCGCGCTTTTTCAGGGTCGTTTTGGTAGTGGATAGAGGCTACTATCTTGGCTCTGTCCTGCAGGCGTTTTAGAAAATAGTACTGGTTGTTTTGTTTAAAAAGAAAAAAAACTACCACGCATAGCAATAGAGTACTAATACCTGAAAGAGTAATGTAAGTGGTAATGATTTTTTTTCTGATCTGCATATTATGGTTTTATTACATAGCCCAGCCCTTTTATGGTATGGATAAGTTTAGTATCGTAGGGTTTGTCTATCTTTTTTCGAAGATAGTTTATGTATACATCAACTACATTGGTATTCATGTCAAAGTTAATGTTCCAGACGTTGTCCAGTATCTGTTCCCGCGATAATATTATACCCGAATTTTTAGCGAGATAATACAGTAAACGGAATTCTTTGGCAGTCAATAATATGTTATCATTGCCTCGCTTAACGGTTTTTGCTATACGGTCTATTTCCAGATCTTCAATAGTAATAGTCTCAGGAGGTGTTTGTTTTTGCTGAGCACGTCTGGCTAATGCGTTTATTCTTGCCTCGAGTTCGCTGAACTTAAAAGGCTTTGCCATATAGTCATCTGCACCTGCATTAAGTCCGGTAACGATGTTCTCGCTACTGTCAAGAGCGGTAAGCATGAGTACAGGTACAAAGTTTCCTGCTGCACGCAATCTGCGGCAAATTTCAATTCCGTTAACGTCCGGCAACATAACATCCAGAACCACTACATCAAAGACATTAGATTCGAGCATGGCAAGTGCAGTTGTGCCGTCAAGTGCGGCGCTCACGTCAAAGTTTTTCTCTGCCAGTCCTTTTTTAAGGATGGAAAGAAGGTTAGGCTCGTCTTCTACTAGTAGTATTTTCATGGATTGTAATGAGGGCTTAGGCAAAAATAGTAATTCAAATCTAAAAGTTATGCAAAATGAATTTTACGTTCAACATCTGTTCAGCAATTATCAAATTGATAAAAATAAACCGAAGTAATCTTTAATCTGTAGTTTAAGGTTGTAATTGTAATAATTATTCAATTCGTAGCTATATCTCAATATACGATGTAACATTTATATAGGTTTGCGTACAAATAGGTATAACCAAATAATCAAAAACACAAAAATGAAAAAGCCATTAGTGGTCGTAGTATTACTTTTAGTTGGATTTTTATTATTCTACTTAGAATTACCTGTAATCAGTTACGGATTTACAGGTTTTGCAATTATCCTTATTCTTATGTTGCTTGTTGCAGGCTTTAGCTTTGCTGAAATAACCCAGGTGAATAAAAAAGCGAGTTTTAGGCTTACTAAATTAAGTAAAATTCTTTTTGCTGTAGTAGCAATTCTTATTGTATATGTAACGATATTACCTTTTTTAACGAGTGCGCCCATCTTTTGGAATCAATCGTACCGCGAACTTATAGGCGAGGTAAAGGCCGGAGATAAAATGACTAATCACATTGCTCCTATAGCCATAGAAAAAGTGAGAGTGGTAGACGAAGACCTAGCTTATCTGTTAGGTGAGAAAATATTAGGTTCTGACCCTGCCTTAGGTAGTAAATCAGAGCTTGGAGAGTTCTTTATCCAGAAAGTAGGGGACCAGTTGTATTGGGTAGCACCATTACAGCACTCAGGTTTCTTTAAATGGATGAACAACAAAGCAGGTACCGAAGGTTATGTAATGGTTTCGGCTACCAATGAGCGTGATGTAAAGTTGGTTCAGACACTTAACGGAAAAGACCTGAAGATAAAATACCAGCCTGAAGCGTTCTTTGGTAGTAATGTGGAGAGGCATGCTTACTTTAACGGCTATATGACTACGGGTCTCGAAGATTTCAATTTTGAGATCGACGATAATGGTAAACCTTACTGGGTGGCTACCAAATATGACAAAAAAGTAGGTTTTTCAGGCAATGATGCTAAAGGGGTTATTCTTATCGATGCCCAGACAGGTGAAATAAGCGATTACACCATTGCCGATACCCCTAAATGGGTAGACAGGATTCAGCCGATATCTTTTGTAATAGATCAGTTGAACGACTGGGGTGAGTACATTCACGGATATTGGAACTGGAGTAATGAAGATAAACTTATGATTACCGAAGACCTTACGCTCGTTTATGGAGAGGATGGAAGGCCATATTGGTATACCGGAGTTTCATCAGTAGGTAAAGATGAATCAAATATCGGTTTTGTACTGGTAGATACCCGTACTAAAGAAACACATTTATACCACCAGAGTGGAGCTACCGAATATGCAGCACAAAGCTCTGCCGAAGGTAAAGTACAGGAAAAAGGATATCATGCCTCACTGCCGGTGCCTTATACCATAAACGGGATACCGACCTATGTTATGACACTTAAAGATGAGGGCGGACTGGTAAAAATGTATGCTATGGTTGCCATTGGCGATTATACCATTGTGGGTGTGGGTAATACTATGCGTGAAACGCTGATGTCGTTCAAGAACGTATACAACATGGCAGGTAACCGCATTAATCCCGATGCTAAAGATAACCGTGCAACCCTGAAAACAGTAGTAACACGTATACAAAGCGATATCAAGAATGGCAACAGCTTCTACTACTTTACGGTAAATGGAAATCCTAAGATATTCATCGGTTCATCGCAATTGTCTAACGAACTGCCTGTAACTGTTGTTGGGGATAGTATCAATATATCGTTCGATAACGATGCTGAAGAAGTAATTGATGTTTCTTCGTTTGATAACCTGAAGTTGGGCGTAAAGAAGTAAAAACTTATTTGTAAGTGCTTATTTTTATGTCGAAGTAATCTGGGCTATACATAGAAGTCATTGTCATAAATATTTTTTTGCGGCTATCAGACTCCTTTGGGAGTTTGAGATGCCGCAAATCTTTTTCCAGGATATGCCAAATCAGTTCGGTGCAATAAAACTCCGAATCATTATCAAAAGTGCCGCTATGATCAAAGGGAATTTTCTTTGAAAGATAGAATTCTGCTTTCTGAGCTATTTGCTGTTGTATTTTGGGAGTCGAATTTTTAACCGATGTTACCATAATCCTGTCCGGCATGCTATAAGATAAAAAATGCTCAAGAGATTGTATCTGCATACCGTCTATGGATGAAACATCAGATGATAAAGAATGAATTACATACAGCTTATTCTCTCGTTTTACAACAATGCCCGCATGGGTTACATCATAACTACCATTGTTTAGCCTTTCGGCAATGATGTCGCTAAAATAGCCAAATCCCCTTCTAAGAATGAAATCCCCTTCGTGTATGGTGAGAAACTGTTCTTTCGTAAGGCGGGCCTTATTTAGATGTAAAGCGAATTGCCGTTTTTCTGAGCGGGCATCCAGATAAAAGAAGATTTTATAGGAGATTAAGATCAATAAAAAAAACATTATCAAACCAAAAAGAAATTTTTTCATCTGATAATGTTTTTAAAAGATTTTATAGGCAAAGATTAACGGGCGCCTTCTTTGTTCATGTGTACTTTCCATTTGCCATCAACCTTTTTAAGGTCAAGGCTTTTTTCGCCAGACTTATCAGCCACTTCATTGCCTGTAACCTTATATTTTACAGATGCTACAGAGTCACCTTTAATTTCACTTGATAAAATGCTAACTTTAAGATCTTTGTTTTTTTCTTTCATTTCAGCTTTTTTATCGCCCACCATACCTTCAGCCATGCCCAAAAGTGCACCGGTTTGTTCAGTACAGTATTCTTTTGCTTGTCCAAATTCACCTTGCTGAGTAAGAGTTATGAATTTTTCGGCAGTAGCTTCAGGGCTATTTCCTGAACAAGAAAAAAGCGACAGCGATACAATAGCCGTAGCAGCAAATAATTTAATTTGTTTCATATAAATGATTGGTTTGTTTACCGTAAAATTAAATTATTTACTGCACGGAATTATAAGAAAAGTTTTTATTTATTAACAGTAACCAATGCTGCAGCAGCTTTCGCTTTTTCTACAATGCCTTCAATAGGTGTGCCTACTTCATCGCTAACCAATGCTACCCCCATGCGGCGGTAAGGACGTGATGTTGGTTTTCCGAATAACCTGAAGTCAGTTTTAGGAAGGGCAGCAATTGCTTCAACACCTGTAAAAGTTGGGTTGTCACTATTTTCAGAAGCCAGTATTACAGCACTTGCTCCGGCTTTCTCTAGTATAATCTCAGCAATTGGAAGGCTTAGTATTGCGCGCAGGTGCAGTTCAAACTCATTAAAGTTTTGTGTTCCGGCTAGCGTTACCATTCCTGTATCGTGCGGACGAGGAGATAGTTCAGAGAAGTACACGCCTTCATCCGTAAGGAAGAACTCAACACCAAAGATACCAGCACCACCAAGGGCTTCGGTTACTTTACGTGCCATATCCTGAGCTTCGGCAATGTCCTTGTCAGTTACGTTAGCCGGCTGCCAACTTTCCTGATAGTCACCACGTTCCTGTCTGTGGCCTATTGGTGCGCAGAAAAGGGTAGGGTTGTTGTTTTGAGTGACTGTAAGCAGGGTAATCTCAGAGTTGAATTTTACAAATGCCTCAACAATAACTTCTACAACGTCACCACGCGAACCTTCAACGGCATATTTCCATGCTTTCTCAATATCTTCTTCACTTTTGATGGTCGATTGTCCTTTACCTGACGATGACATCAATGGCTTAACCACGCAAGGTATACCTACTTCGGCAACTGCCTTAGCCAGCTCTTCACCCGATGTTGCATAACGATAGTTGGCAGTACGTAGCCCAAGATCTTTAGCGGCAAGGTCGCGTATAGCTTTACGATTCATAGTAAAGTTAGCAGCCTTAGCCGATGGTACTACTTTAATGCCTTGTTTTTCGTAATCGTAAAAACGCTCGGTACGGATGGCCTCTATCTCAGGAACTATAAAATCAGGATTGTGTTTGGCAACGATGGTATCCAGTGCTGCACCGTCAAGCATGTTGATTACCTCAAAGCCATCGGCTACCTGCATTGCAGGTGCGCCTGCATAACTGTCAACAGCAATAACTGTCTGTCCTATGCGCTGTGCAGCGATAACAAATTCTTTACCTAATTCGCCTGACCCTAATAGTAATATCTTTTTTTGCATGGATGTGTTTATTGTTTTGTGTTTGTAGTTTGATTGCGCAAAAATACAAAAGTTTATTGTTTCCTCACCGCTCCCGATAGCTATCGGGACTCTCTACAAGAGCAAAGCGAACTGGCGAAGTAAAGGAGAGGAGTCGTAACATATAAATACTTATTGTTTTCAATTGCTCCCCTCTCCTTTGGAGAGGGGCTTGGGGGTGAGGCAAAAAAAAATCCCTCGCTATAGCGAGGGATTCAGGTATTTAGAAAGCTAAAGCTTCTTTTATTCTTCGTAGTGCTTCCGTCAGGATGTCTTCGCTTGTAGCGTAAGAGAAACGGATACAGTTAGCATTACCAAAAGCATCTCCGGTTACGGTTGCTACGTTAGCATATTCTAACAGGTACATAGAAAGATCGTCAGCGTTTTTGATCTCCACACCGTTAAGTGTTTTGCCAAAGAAAGATGATACGTCTGGGAATACATAAAAAGCACCTTCAGGCGTATTGATCTTGATGCCCGGAATCTCTTTTAGTAATCCAACAACAAGGTCTCTTCTTCTATGGAAAGCGCTTACCATGTCTTTAAGTACACTTGGATCTGCATCAACAGCAGTGATAGTAGCACGTTGTGCGATACTGTTAGCACCACTGGTTACCTGTCCCTGCATTTTAGTACATGCCTTAGCAATGAATTCCGGAGCTCCGATATAACCAATTCTCCATCCTGTCATTGCGAATGCTTTTGCAACACCATTTACAGTGATTGTTCTGTCAAACATTCCCGGAATAGTAGCAATACTGCAGAAAGTTCCTGAGAAGTTGATATGCTCATAGATCTCATCAGATACTACATAGATTTGAGGGTATTTCTCCAGTACTTTTGCGATAGCAGTAAGTTCCGCTTCGTTGTATACTGAACCACTTGGGTTACAAGGTGAACTGAACATGATAAGCTTGGTCTTTGGCGTTATAGCCGCTTCAAGCTGTTCAGGAGTTATTTTAAAATCGCTTTCTACCGATGTTGGTACTTCAACAGGAGTAGCCTCTGCCATCTTAACCATTTCTGAGTAGCTTACCCAATATGGTGCAGGAAGGATACACTCATCACCAGGATTAAGCATTACCTGGCATACATTGTACAGTGACTGTTTTGCACCAGTAGAAACTACAATGTTAGCCGGTTTATAATCAAGGTTATTATCTCTTTTAAATTTACGGCAGATAGCATCCTTAAGTTCGGCATAACCGTCTACAGGGCTGTACGTGCTGTAATTTTCGTGTATAGCTTTAATAGCAGCTTCTTTGATGAAATCAGGTGTGTTGAAATCAGGCTCGCCTAAACTAAGGCTGATGATATCTTTACCCTGTGCTTTAAGTTCTCTGGCTTTTGCAGCCATTGCCAACGTTTGTGATACAGATAGGTTGTTGATTCTGTCAGAAAGCGGATTCATTTTTTTGATATTATTTTAGAGTTTAGTGTTTTTTATTAATTCAATGCAGGTTTCATTCCCAGTTCTTTCAGGTGTCTGAAATGTGCCGCAACAGCGCCTCTCATGGTTTTGAATTCATGGTACGGCAGGTTGTGTTCTTTGGCAGTTTCCTTTACGATCTTTGCGATAGCTCCATAATGGATATGGCTGATGTTTGGGAATATGTGGTGCTCTATCTGGTGGTTAAGACCACCGGTAAACCAGTTAATGATCTTGTTCTTAGGGGCAAAGTTAGCCGTAGTATACAACTGGTGAATTGCCCAGGTATTTTCCATTTCGCCGTTTTCGTCAGGAACAGGGTTGGCAGTTTCCTCAACTACGTGTGCCAATTGAAATACCACACTTAGTATAAGTCCTGCAACATAATGCATTACGAAGAAGCCTATAAGTACTTCCCACCAAACAATGCCAAGCAGCATAGGGGTAACGATCCATACAAGCACATAAATGATTTTAGTTATCACCAAAACGGTCCATTGTTTTATAGGACTCTGGAATTCGCCATACGAAAGCCCTCTTTTTATGTAACGTCTCATCTGACGTATATCCGTTGTTATAGCCCAGTTGAATGTTAGTAACCCGTACAGGAAAATAGAATAGTAATGCTGGAATTTATGGAATCGTCTCCATTTGGCGCTCTGTGTAAAACGGATAACGCGTCCGGCATCAAGATCTTCGTCATGTCCGTGTATGTTGGTATACGTATGGTGTAATACATTGTGCTGTACCTGCCAGTTGTTCACATTTCCTGCTAAAAGGTAAAGGCTTCCCCCCATGAATTTATTAAGCCATGATTTGTCGGAATACGAACCGTGATTACCATCGTGCATAACGTTCATCCCGATGCCCGCCATGCCAATTCCCATAACAACCGAAAGGAGCAGTTGCGCCCATAGCGGCATATCTAAAGCAAGAATTACAAAGTAAGGGGTAAGCAACAACGAAAACATAATAAATGCTTTTAAATGTAGTTTCCAGTTGCCTGTTTTTTTTATGTTATTCTCTTTAAAATAATCGTTAACGCGCTTATTTAGCGTTCTGAAAAATTTTACCGAGTCATTCTTTGAAAATATAGGAGGGTTTATGTGCATAACAAGTTTATAATCTTGGGTTTCAAAGGTAGGTATTAATGAAAAGGTAAACGCAAAAAATGATGCAAAATTTCATCACGGAAATGATTACTTTTGTTCAAAATTAAAAACATGCAGGAGATACTTAAGCATTTTCCTAACCTTACTGAGGTTCAGATTGCTCAATTTGCCAAACTTGAAGAATTGTACAAAGAATGGAATGCGAAAATAAATGTGATTTCAAGAAAGGATATCGATGAGTTATACACGCGCCATGTATTGCATTCGTTAGGTATTGCTAAAGTAATGGAGTTTAAGCCGGGTGCCGATGTTATGGACGTGGGTACAGGCGGTGGATTTCCGGGTATTCCGTTGGCAATCCTTTTTCCGGAAACCAATTTTTACCTGATCGATGTTATCGCCAAGAAAATAAAAGTGGTTCAGGGTGTCGCTGATGGTCTTGGGCTTAAGAATGTAAAAGCTGAACAAAAAAGAGCTGAAACCGTAAAGAAAGATTTTGATTTTATCGTGAGCCGTGCAGTGACTAACATGCCCGATTTTGTGGTGTGGGTAAGGGGCAAGATAAAAAGAGAACAAAACCACGATCTTCCTAACGGTATACTTTACCTTAAAGGCGGCGATCTTACCGAAGAGCTTGCTGTTTTTCAAAGGGTAACACTATATAATCTTTCAGACTATTTTGAAGATGAATTCTTTGAAACTAAAAAAGTGGTTCACCTTGCCATGAAATATAAAGTGTAACTAAAAGCTGCCTCGGGCAGCTTTTTTTATGTAACAAATTTTTCGGCTACTATACTTATAATCTAAAAATCAGGATTATGGAAAACAACAGAAGGGATTGGTTTAAGAAAACGGGATTGGCTGTACTGGGTCTGAGTCTGACATCGCTTGAGAGCTTTGCGCTAGATGATATTGATGTCTCTGTAATAGCCGAAGATGTTCCTGTAAGACTTAGTTCTAATGAAAATCCATACGGACCTTCACAGGCTTCGCGTGCTGCTATGGCTGCGGCTGTAAACGGGAGTAACCGTTATGCCTGGGTCCAGACGGAAAAGCTTGCAGAAGCTATTGCTAAAAAGAATGGCCTTGAAGCGGGCAATGTGTTAATGAGCCCGGGGTCTATGGAGATGCTTGATGTCGCAGGAAGGATTGCTGCTAAAACAAAGGGCAGTATTGTAATCTCTGCTAATACGTTTGGCTATTGGGTAAATGCGGCAATGCAATTAGGAGCAGAACGTATAGAAGTGCCGCTTACAAAAGATAAAAAGAACGACCTTGACGCTTTGCTGAAAGCTATGCGTGCTGATACCAGACTGGTGTATATATGTAATCCTAACAATCCTACAGGGACTGTTCTTAAAACCCAGGAACTTATAGCTTTTATTAATGAAGCTTCAAAAAAAGCAATCGTTTTGGTTGACGAAGCGTATATTGAATTTACCGATGAGGTATCGATGTGTTCGCTGGTAAAGGATAATAAAAATGTTATTGTAGTACGTACTTTTTCAAAGATTTATGGACTTGCTGGCGCGCGAATCGGTTATGCTATGGCACATGCCGATACCATTGCTGTAATGGATAAATTGCAGGCTTATATTCCGGGTGGTGTGAGTGCCGTTTCGGGAGCGGGTGCTTTAGCTGCGCTAAACGATACGGCGTTTATAACGAAAACCAGAACACTTAATGAAGCTGCTAAAAGCTTTACTGTTCAGGAATTTAAAAAGTTAGGGATTGAATGCATTTCGACATCAACCAATTTTATTTATTTTTCATTGGCTAATTATAAAAAAGATTTCTTCAAGCTATTGGAAAGTAATAAGATTGAAGGAACAGGTATTTTTGAAGAAGATGGTAAATGGTCACGAATCACCATTGGCACTATGGAGGATATGCAAAAATTGATAAAGGCTATTTCGTAACTAAAGGATTTTATAATTATTTAAGCCGTTCTAAAACCCCTTTTCTCTTTATCAGGTTTTTGTAATCCCATTGAATATCCCTTGCTTTATCAAGCCAGCGTTTCAGGTCATCACTATTTACTTCCTCAATTGAGGTGTAGCGTTTTTCGGCAGCTTTAAAAGAGCCTTCCTTTTGAAGACCGGGCTCATCAAAAGATTGTCCGCTCCAAAACAGTAGTCGTATGCAATTTTTGAGCTTGCTGTATCCTGCAATGGGGTTGCCATCAAGAAACCATACAGGGTGGGCATGCCATATTTTGCTTTCTGCTTCGGGAAGGTTTTTATTGATCTCCTCGAACAGTTTGTTGCAAATTGCTTTATCGGTTTCTGTCTGGGTGTTATTATATTCCTGAATTGTTTTCTCCATAAGACTAAATTAAAAGAAAAAATCCTTTCCTGAATGAACGGGAAAGGATTTTATTATTTGGATTATCCTAAGAACGGATATCTGTAATCTGTTGGCGGAACGAACGTTTCTTTGATTGTTCTTGGCGATACCCAACGTAGTAAGTTCAGTACCGAACCTGCTTTGTCGTTAGTGCCCGATGCTCTTGCACCACCAAATGGCTGCTGTCCTACAACAGCACCTGTTGGCTTATCGTTGATGTAGAAGTTACCTGCTGCATTTTCAAGTGCTTTAGTAGCCTCTTCGATAGCATAACGATCCTGGCTGAAGATAGCTCCTGTAAGTGCATACGGAGAAGTTTCGTCAACTAGTTTAAGTGTTTCGCTCCATTTAGCGTCTTCATAAACATATATTGTGAGTACAGGGCCAAAAAGCTCTGTTTCCATAGTGTCATATTTAGGATTAGTTGTAACGATAACCGTAGGCTCGATGAACCATCCCACTGATTTATCATAACCACCTCCAATAACCACTTCTGCTTCGTTTGAGGCTTTAGCAGCATCGATAGCTTTAGCAAGCTTGTCGAATGAACCTTCAGTGATAACAGCTGATACGAAGTTAGTAGTGTCTTCAGGAGAACCCATTTTAAAAGAAGCTAGGTCTTTTACCATTTGCTCTTTTACTTCAGGCCATATAGACTGAGGGATGTAAGCTCTTGATGCAGCCGAACATTTTTGTCCCTGGTATTCAAAAGCACCTCTTGAAAGTGCTGTCGCTACCTGTGCAGGAATAGATGAAGGGTGAGCAATAACAAAGTCTTTACCTCCTGTTTCACCTACAATTCTTGGGTATGTTTTGTATTTGCTGATGTTTTTACCGATTCCAGCCCAGATGTCGTTAAATACACCTGTAGATCCTGTAAAGTGAACACCTGCAAAATCAGGGCTTGAAATGATCGTTTCTGTCAGCATTCCTGCGCTACCGTTAATCATGTTGATAACGCCGTCAGGTAGTCCTGCAAGTTTAAACACTTCCATGATAACATTCGCGCTCAGCATTTGAGTTGCACTTGGTTTCCAAACCACTACGTTACCCATAAGGGCAGGAGAAGCAGGAAGGTTACCGGCAATGGCTGTAAAGTTGAACGGAGTGATAGCATAGATGAAACCTTCCAGCGGACGATGCTCCATTCTGTTCCAGATACCTTCTGAAGATATAGGTTGCTCGTTGTATATCCTTGTCATGAACTCTACGTTAAAACGAAGGAAGTCGATAAATTCACAAGCTGAATCGATCTCTGCCTGGTGAACCGTTTTAGCCTGGCCAATCATCGTAGCAGCATTGATCTTTGCACGGTAAGGACCGGCTAAAAGCTCAGCAGCCTTAAGGAAGATAGATGCTCTGTGTTCCCAAGAAAGTGCAGCCCATTTCTTTTTAGCAGCAAGTGCAGCAGCAATAGCTTTTTCTACATGCTCTTTTTCAGCATCATGAAAAACACCTACTACTTTTTTGTGATCGAATGGAGGGTTTATTGTTCTTGTTTTTCCGGTGCGGATTTCTTCGCTACCTATGTATAAAGGTACATCAGTTGTAGAGTTGTACATTTCTTTAAAAGCGGCAAGTACCTGCTCTCTTTCTTTAGATCCGGGAGCGTAAGCCTTAACAGGTTCGTTAATAGCTTTTGGTACATTATATATTCCTTTTGGCATAGTGTAATGTAATTTTAAAGGATTAAATTAAAGTATTGCAAATGTACAATAAATTATTGTTCCTGTAATTGCAAATAATACAGGAAAAAAGGCAATATGCTGATTATAATGTTAGTTTATGGCAAATGGAGCGCTTAGCCTGAAAGTAGGTACCATTACCCTGAAAGAACGGGTTGTAGTAAAGTTTATCATGTTGAAATAACCTCTCATGGCTCCAAATGGTGAAGCTAAAAGACATCCGGAACTATAAGTGTGTTTTTCTCCGGGCTTAAGAACAGGTTTTTTACCTATAACACCTTCACCATCTACAATTTCGATATCATTAAGCGAATCGTAAATCTCCCAGTGGCGGGTATTAAGCTGTACAGAGTCTTTGCTTTGGTTTTCTATGGTTATCTCATAGCTAAATGCAAACTGAATCCTGTAATTTTTGAAGTAAGTCCCTTCAAAATTAGTGGATACCGAAATTTTTATGCCTCTTGTTATCTGTGTTACCATGCTAAACCTGTTTAACGGTTCTCAATCCTATTAACAAAAATACAAATTTATTACGTTAGGACTAATTTTCAAAGATTAAATTATGTGAAAGTAATATTTAACTAATTGATTTTTAGTTTATAATATCTGTTGAGTTTGCGGTCCCTACGCCAATTACCTTGTCGTAGCGATCGTTGTTCTCCCTGTAATATACTAATATGGTGTATTCATTTTCTGTTTGGTAAAAGTTACCATCTACAGCATTTTTACCATCTACTTTTCCGTTTTTATCTGTGCTGATATACATATAGTTATTAAAACCCTGCTTCATCATAACGGCCTTCTCATACAATTTGGTTTTCTCGTTGTAGTCCATTTTGTATTCAGGAGTTTTAGCATAATTGTTAAACATACCACCTATGTAAAGGTCTTTGCCATAATAAGCCGGTGCGCTAAGGCTAAAGAATACCCATGTGTAATCGGATTCCACCATTGGGTCAGTAACGCTCAGGTTAATGTTCTTCGTTACGAAATTACCATTTACGTCAGGGAAAAAAGTATAAGGCTTATTGGCTCTTGCCTCATTGGTGTATAATATAGTGTTGTAAATTTCACCGGCAGTTATTCGCACTACATTGTTAACCGCGTTGCGAATGTCTTTGTTTTCAAAATAAAGGTATTCGTTTCCTGCCCAAAACTGGGTTTCCTTATCATATTTGTAAATAAGATCGTTACCAATGGTATACTGTGGTTTTACATTGTAAATAGCATTGTCAAAGCGTCCGTTTTGGAATAAAGCTATTTTTACATTTTGTAATGGCATCTGAAATATAAATCCTCTGCTTTTTATAGAAAAATCGAGATTATGTTTTTCGAGATTGGTAGACATGTCTCTTGTCCTTTTTACTTGGACAGGAACAGTTGCCATATCTTCATACAATACAAATCTTCTCGTAAAAATTACTTCCTGATCCTCATTAAGTATCTTTAAAATATAATTACCGCTAAGTAGCAGTGTGGTAAACTTGTTAGGGAATGCCAGTGTGTAACGAGAATAAATCTGAAGGGTATTAAATGAGTTTGTATAGGTTTGGATTCGCTGTGTGTCAAAACCGCGGATGTAGTCGTTTATGCTTAGCATAGACGATGGTGTCCAGTCGTAATTGCAATGCTGGATACTATAATAGTAGTTGGCCTCATTACCAAAAAGATCGTCAAAAACAAAAGTGAAAGGTTCATTAAGCCTGAAAAATGGATAAGCGTTTTGGCCATCTTTCATAAAAGCAACGGTTTTTATGTTGTAAGGAGGAGCTATTTCCTGTTGAACTTGAGAAAAAGCCACAAAAGGCAAAAAAGTAAGAAACACTAAGGCAATAAGCCTTTTGAAGGCGTTTGTCATTTGTTTTGTTTTTAACTTGAACGGTAAAGATACTAAATATATTATATCTGCGATTTTATCAGTAGCAATAAGCGCGCCAAAATAGTTGTGAGGCTTTTCTTTTAAATTTTATAATAATATCCTTATTTTTCAGTTCTTTATGAAACCAAAATTCTAAACCAATTATAAAATGAAAAACCTAAAACTATGGGTTTTCCTTGCTGCTATGCCTGTTATGGGCTTTGCGCAGGAACTCAAAGGGAGTGATCCAATCCCGTTTGACCCAAATGTGAAAGTTGGAAAACTTAAAAATGGGCTTACCTACTACATCAGAAAAAATGCAAAACCTGAAAACAAAGTAGACCTGAGGCTTGTTATAAATGCAGGCTCTATTCTTGAAGATGATGACCAGCAGGGACTGGCTCACTTTATGGAGCATATGTGTTTTAACGGTACGAAACGATTTCCTAAAAATCAGTTGGTAGATTACCTTCAGAGTATCGGTGTAAAATTCGGGCAGCACTTAAATGCCTACACCAGTTTTGATGAAACGGTTTATTTTCTTCCTATTCCCAGTGATGATCCTGCCAAACTTGAAAAAGGTTTTGAAATAATTGAAGACTGGGCGTTTAATACTATTCTTTCTCCTGAAGAAATCGACAAGGAAAGAGGTGTTGTTCTCGAAGAATACCGCCTTGGCCTTGATGCTGACAACAGGATGATGAAACGATTTATGCCAAAGGTAATGTATCAGTCGCATTATGTAAACCGTTTTCCTATAGGACAAAAACAAATCCTCGAGAATTTTACGTACGACAAGATCAAAAAATTCTATAAAGACTGGTACAGGCCGGATTTAATGGCTGTAATTGTTGTGGGCGATATTGATGTTGCTGAAATGGAAAAAAAGATCCATGCGCATTTTTCATCTTATGAAAATCCTAGAAATGAGCGTCCAAGAAAAGTATACGACCTTCCTAATCATAAAGAAACTTTTGTAGCAATCGAAAGTGACAAAGAAGCTTCGGGCAGCGAGGTACAGGTTATGTATAAAGATCATGACGAGGCTAAGCCTGTTGTAACTTTAGATGATTACAAAAAGCGTTTAACAGAACGTTTGTATTCAGTAATGCTTAACAAAAGACTGCGTGAACTTACCAATTCGCCTACGCCGCCATTTACTTATGGTTTTAGTTCGCACGGCGGGACAATGGCAAGAACCAAAGAAGCGTATCAGTCTGTTGCAATGACACAGGATGGCAAGCAGCTTGATGCACTTAAAGTTCTTGTTGAAGAAAATAACCGTGTTAAAAAGTATGGTTTCTCGCAGGGAGAACTGGATAGGGCAAAAACAGATTTCCTGACAAGTATGGAACGTAGCTATAAAGAGAGGGATAAAATGAATTCTTCTGCTTTTGTAGGGCAGTATCAGGCAAATTTCCTTGATAAAGAACCTGCTCCCGGTATTGAATGGATGTATGACTACCTGCAAAAAGTATTGCCTCAGATAAGTCTTAATGATATAAATGGGCTTGTAAACGGGTTTGTAAAAGACGATAATCGTGTGGTTGTGATTACCGGGCCTGAAAAAGAAGGGGTAAAACAACCAACAGAGCAGGAAGTATTGGCTGTGCTGAATGCTAAGTCAGATAATCTTAAGCCTTATGATGAAGGTGTAATTGCTTCAAGTCTATTGAGAAAAGAGGTAAAACCCGGAAAAGTCACTAAAAAAGAGACGAATGCGAAACTGGGCACCACTACTTTAGCGCTTTCTAACGGCGCAAAGGTTACCTATAAAAAAACTGATTTTAAGAATGATGAGGTTTTGCTTGAGGCAGTAAGCCTTGGAGGGTCAAATCTTTATTCTACTAATGACTATCTAAAAACGAATTGGGCTGAATCAGGATTGCCAGACGCAGGTTTTTCAGGTCTGAAATTAAATGATATCAATAAGTTTATGACCGGTAAGATTGTAAATGTCAGACCTTATGTATATGACGAAACTGAAGGTTTGAGAGGTAGTTCGACACCTAAAGATATGGAATACATGTTTCAGATGATACATGCCTATTTTACAGATATGAATTTTGACATGGATGCTTATGCAGGCTATGAGAAAAAAAGAAAATCAATGTTTGCTAATATGGGCTCTAATCCTGATACTTATTTTACCAGTGAACTACTTAAGTTTACAGGTAAAGATAATCCGAGGTTTACTCCAATGTTTCCTTCTGACGAAGATTGGGCAAACACAGATTATGAACTGGCGTATAAAAAATACAAAGAGCGTTTTGCTAATGCAGGAGATTTTGAATTCTTTTTTGTGGGTAATATAGATGATAAAGCTATTGAAGATTTTTCTGCAAAATACATAGCTTCGCTGCCTTCGACAAAAGAGAGGGAGAAAATCGTAGATTTAGGTATACGTCCATTAAAGGGTGAGCATAAAAAAATAATTTATAAAGGTACTGAGCCTAAGAGTAAAGTTATGATTAGGTATAGAGGCGAAACAAAATACAGCCCTAAAGAAGATCTGGCTATGCAGGCACTTGGTGAAATCCTGACTATTAAACTTGTAGAGGAGCTTAGGGAGAAAGAGAGTGGTGTGTATGGTGTGAATGCTAGTGGTGGATTAGGAAAGGTTCCTTACGGTTCATATCGATTTACGGTTTCTTTCCCGTGTGGTCCTGAAAATGTAGACAAGCTTACAGAGTCGGCATTGGCTGAAATAAAAAAGATAATCGAAAATGGTCCGGAAGCAAAAGATCTTGCCAAATATAAAGAAGGTGAGTTACTGGATTATAAGAAGAATATTAAAGAGAATCGTACCTGGGTTAGTAACTTCAGGAGCTCTTACTCACAGGGAGAAAATCCGGAAGATATCCTTACGGTTGAAGAAAAGGTAAATGCACTTACGGCTAAAGATATTCAGGAAGTGGCTAAAAAGTACCTTACAAAAGATAAGATTATAGGTGTACTTATGCCCGAGAAAAGTTAATGTTTTTCGTTTTACTATAGAGGTTAAAAAGAAAATCCCTGCTAAAGACAATAGCAGGGATTTTTGATTTATGTAGTTTAAGCAAAAAATTAATCTTTGTAGCAAACAGGGATGATTTCACCTTTTGCCAGACAGTAACGTTCTACTTCTTCCGGAGTTAGTTTTTTAGTATAATCTTCTTCAACTACACGGAAACCGATACTTCTCAACTTGTTAAAATAATCGCGTCCATATACCCTTACGTGGTCATATTGTCCAAAGATTTTAGCGCGTTCTTTCGGATCGGTAATGCTGTCGTCTTCAAAAGTCGTTTCGCGGCTCAAATCCTGCGGAATCTGTAAAATAGCCATGCCGCCAGGTTTTAAAACGCGGTATAGTTCCTGCATCGCTTTGGTGTCATCCGGGATGTGTTCCAATACGTGATTACATAGTATAAGATCATATGCATTGTCTTCAAACGGCAGGTTACAAATATCCGCCTTAACATCTGCCAGAGGCGAGTATAGGTCGGTAGTAGTGTAATCCAGGTTTTTCTGGTTGCGGAAACGCTTATAAAAAGCCTGTTCCGGAGCAAAATGCAATACCTTTTTTGGAGCTATGAAAAAATCAGTCTCTTTATTAAGGTATAGCCATAACAAACGGTGTCTTTCTAATGAAAGCGTTCCCGGTGCCAACACATTATTGCGTTGGTGTCCGTAACCGTAGGGCAGGAAGTTTTTAAAGCTTTTACCATCTATAGGGTCGGTATAGGTGTTACCCTTCAGGGCAGCAGCCAGTACCGGTCGCGCCACATAACTGAGTCTTATCAGTAATGGACGTGGTATGGTATTGAGTATTAACTTAAAAAGTTTCTTCATCAGTAAATTTTATCATACCGCTGAGATTCGCTAAGAAATCACAGAGATACACCGAGTTTTAGTTAACCATCCGAAGGATGGGAGCTCGCAGAGCTGTTCACGTAACGTTTTAATCCGTTTTTCAATATTTTGCTATGGAAGTTTATAAGCAATCCAATAGGATAATTCCCTAACTTTAGATAAGTGAGTAGTTGAGCCTGATGTGAATCTGTTAGTTCTTCAACCGTTTTCAGTTCAAGAACTAATTTGTTTTCAACAACTAAATCTATTCTATAGCCATGATTGATAGTGATATCTTTATATGTTATTGGAAGTAATTTTTCTCTTTCAACATATAGGCCACTATTTTTAATTTCATATGATAAGCATTCGCAGTAAGCAGACTCTAGTAAGCCCGGCCCAAAGTTCTGTGAACTTCTATTGCCGAACCAATTACGCTATGTGTCAGCTTATTTATTTCCATGCAGCTCTGTGTTCTTCAATCTTTAGATTGCAAGCTAAATTAACTCTGCGAATCTCAGCGTTGTCTTTGTGAGTCTCTGTGGTATTATTATAATGAAATGGTTAGACTACAAATGGTATTTTCCTGAACTCATCTTCTTCAGTGCTTTCAATACCTAATGCTTTGTATACGTAGGCGAATGTAGAAAGCAGTTCCGGTTTACCATCTACAAGAGCAACATCATGCTCAAAGTGAGCGCTAGGTTTCCCGTCTCTTGTAACAATTGTCCAGCCATCTTTAAGCTGTTTTATGTTTTTGGTACCCATGTTGATCATAGGTTCGATAGCAACAACCATACCTTCAACAAACATTTTACCACGTCCACGTTTGCCGTAGTTTGGCATTTCAGGAGCTTCGTGCATCTTGCGTCCAAGTCCGTGGCCTACAAGCTCACGTACTACACCATAACCATGCGCTTCGGTATATTTCTGTATAGCGTTACCAACATCTTCTACACGGTTTCCTGCTTTAAACTCACGGATGCCCACATAAAGTGATTCTTTGGTAACCTGTAATAGTTTTTTAGTCTCAGGAGCTACATCGCCTATCTCAAAGGTATAAGCATGGTCTCCGTAAAATTCGTTCATGATAGCGCCACAATCTACCGATACGATATCACCTTCCTGGATTGGACGGTTTGTTGGCAGGCCGTGAACTATTTGCTCGTTAACGCTTGTTAAAAGCGTTGAAGGGCAGTCATAAAGTCCTTTGAAGCCAGGTATTGCGCCATGATCACGAATGAACTCTTCGGCCATTCTGTCAAGTTCAAGTGTTGTAACACCCGGTTTTATTTCTGCGGCAATCATGCCTAATGTTTTAGAAACCATAAGTGCGCTTTGGCGCATCAGTTCAATTTCTTCTCTCGTTTTTGGGATGATCATGCTCATGCTCTAATTTTTTACCACGGCAAAAGTACGATTTTTATAATGATTATTTTAAATGGTTGTATAACATGAGTTATGTCATGTTTTATATCTTTATGTGAAACTAATTTTGCTTTAAACTTTTATAGGTATGAGTAAATATGTAACTGCGGCCGAGGCCGTAAAAGTAGTACAGTCAGGAAACAGGATTTATGTGCAGGCAGCTGCCGCAACGCCAACGGTTTTAACCAAAGCATTGTCTGAAAGAGCATCAGAATTGCGTAATGTTGAGGTTTGCCACATGCATACAGAAGGTGAAGCACCTTATGCGAATCCTGAGTTGAGTGATAGTTTTCATGTGAATTCTTTCTTTATAGGCAAAAATGTAAGGCATACCATCGCCGCCGGCAACGGTTCATATACGCCGGTCTTCCTTAGTGAGATTCCGCGTTTGTTCAGGAATAACATAGTGCATCTCGATGTTGTTTTTATTCATGTTTCACCTCCTGACAGTCATGGTTATTGCTCGCTGGGTGTTTCAGTAGAAGCAACAAAAGCAGCTATCGAAATGGCTAAAATTGTGATCGCTCAGGTCAATCCACAAATGCCGAGAACCTTTGGTGATAGTGTTATCAAAGTTTCGGATATTGATTATCTTGTAGAAGTAGATATGCCATTGTATGGTCATGGTTCGGATGTAATTACAGAACAAGAAGCCCTAATTGGGGGGTTTGTAGCTTCGCTAATTGAAGATGGCAGTACGCTTCAGATGGGTATCGGTTCGATACCTAACGCAGCACTGGCAAAACTGACCAATCATAAGAACCTTGGGTTGCATACCGAGATGTTCTCCGATGGCGTAATCGACCTGATCGAACAGGGCATCATCAATTGCAAATACAAAGGGGTGACTAAGAACAGGGCACTGGCTACATTTCTGATCGGTTCACAAAGGCTTTATGATTTTGTAAATGACAATCCATTTATCTCAATGCGAGAATCATCATTTGTAAATGATACATCTGTGATCCGCCGTAACCCAAAAATGGTAGCTATCAATTCAGCTATCGAAGTTGATATTACCGGACAGGTATGTGCCGATTCTATTGGTTCTAAAATGTATTCGGGAGTTGGTGGGCAAATGGATTTTATTCGTGGAGCATCGCTCAGCGAGGGCGGAAAAGCTATTATTGCTTTGCCATCAGTAACTAAAAACGGCGAAAGCAAAATTGTACCATTCTTAAAGCAGGGGGCAGGGGTAGTTACTACACGTGCGCACGTACAATATGTGGTTACCGAATACGGTATTGCCGATTTATATGGCAAGACATTACGACAACGCGCCACAGCATTAACTAATGTCGCGCACCCTGACCATAGGGAGACCATTGATAGAGCATATTTTGAATCTTTAAAAAATATCTCATAAAAAAAAGGCCTGCAGAATATAATTCTGCAGGCCTTTTTACTTAGTTGCCTTGCAACTGTGTTACTATGAAACTAATGAATGCCTTGTCATAACAGCTGGCTGCTCCAGTCCCATAAGGTCAAGGATAGTAGGGGCAATATCACCTAGTATACCATCTTTAACATGTTTAAGGTCTTTGTCTACAAGGATGATAGGTACCGGATTAGTAGTGTGCGCCGTATTAGGCGATCCGTCAGGGTTTATCATCGTTTCACAGTTACCGTGGTCAGCAATTACTATGGTTGTGTAACCGTTTTCAAGTGCGGTTTCAATAACTTCTTTTGCGCAGGCATCTACGGCTTCACAAGCTTTAATGGCAGCCTCCATAACACCGGTATGTCCTACCATGTCGCCATTGGCAAAGTTAAGGCATACAAAATCTACTTCACCTTTTTTAAGTTCCGGAACAAGAGCATCTTTAAGGTCAAAAGCACTCATTTCCGGCTTAAGGTCGTAAGTAGCAACTTTTGGTGAAGGGCAAAGCAGACGTTTTTCACCTTCAAAAGGTTCTTCACGGCCTCCTGAGAAGAAGAACGTAACGTGAGGGTATTTTTCCGTTTCGGCAATACGAATTTGTTTTTTACCGTTGCGTGATACCACCTCACCTAATGTTTCGGTAAGGTTGTCTTTGTCGTATATTACGTGAATGCCTGTGTAGTTGTCGTCATAATTGGTCATGGTGACATAATACAGGTTCAGCTTGTGCATATTTTGCTCATGGATGTCATACTGGCTCAGTACTTCGGTAAGCTGTCTTCCACGGTCAGTACGGAAGTTAAAGAAGATAATTACATCGCCTTCTTCTATTTTTGCCAAAGGTTGCCCGGCGTCATCGGTCATTACGATAGGTTTAATGAACTCATCCGTAACACCTTCATTGTAGCTGTTATGAATACTGTCAACTGCATTGGTAGAAGGAGTTCCTTCAGCATTAACCAAAAGGTCATAAGCAAGTTTTACCCTTTCCCAACGTTTGTCACGATCCATTGCATAGTAACGCCCTACTATTGAGGCTAGTTTTGCATGGGTGTTTTTGATATGGTTCTCCAGATCAGAAATAAAGAATACACCTGATTTAGGGTCAACATCACGTCCGTCAGTAAAGGCGTGAATGTAAACTTTGTCAAGTCCTGCTGCCTCAGTAGCATCTACCAGCCCTTTAAGGTGATCGATATGTGAGTGAACACCTCCGTTTGAAACCAGTCCCAGCAGGTGAACTTTTTTATTGTTTTCTTTAGCATAGTTAAAAGCATCAACAAGAGGCTTTTCCTGAGCAAGGGTATTGTTTTGAACCGCCAGGTTGATTTTTACAAGATCCTGGTATACGATACGGCCTGCACCAAGGTTCATGTGGCCTACTTCGCTGTTCCCCATTTGCCCTTCAGGAAGTCCTACGTTAAGGCCGTCGGTACGAAGCGAAGCGTTAGGGTAGTTTTGGTACAGGCTATTGATAAAAGGGACATTGGCATTGTCTATGGCAGACACTTTTGGATCCGGTGATTTACCCCATCCGTCAAGTATCATTAAAATTACTTTCTTGTTCATTTTTAGAATATTATGATTTTTTGGCACGATTTTGGGTTATTATTAACCCGATAACGAGGGCTAAAATTACTATAAATTGCCCATTTATTTCGCAAGAGAGATTGTTTTTGCATCCAATTTTACAGAATATTTACAAAAAAAATTAAGATTGATACAATATCTTTATTACGAGACCGTTATAGTGTTAATTATTGATGAAGTGAGAGGTGACGCCTGGGAAGAGGCTTGCCAAATGATAAATGTTAAATAATTGATTTTAACAGTGTTGCTATTTTTTTGTTAAGTTTTCTTTAACTATTTTAGCCGCTGTCTAAAAACACAACTACTAGATTACTTATGGTTTACAACTTTTTTACGTCGGTTTTCTTTTTGTTCTTTACAATTACCGCAACAACACCAAAACACGCCGAAACTACTGTAAAAACTAATAATGCAGAAGTAAATGCTGTATCCGAGACTGTTTCAGTGTACAACACTATCAAGGCACATTCGCTGTCTATGCCAAAGTTTGAATGCTTTCAGAAAGCCATGAATGGTTTTAAAAAGCTTAAGGCTGAGGGTAAAATTAAAAAAGACATTATAACGCTGATCGATTTCAGCCAATCGTCTAACACAAAAAGACTTTGGATTATCGACATGGCTACCAATACGGTACTTTATAATACTCTTGTGGCACATGGAAGAAATAGTGGCGACGAGTTTGCTACTGCTTTCTCAAATGTTGCAAGTTCTAATAAAAGCAGCCTTGGTTTTTATGCTACAGGTGAGATTTATCAGGGTAAACACGGGGCTTCGCTTCGTCTTGACGGACTGGAGCAGGGTATCAACAGTAATGCACGCAGCAGGGCTGTAGTAATGCATGCTGCTGATTATGTTACTGAAGGTTTTATCAAAGCGCACAAAAGATTGGGCAGAAGCCAGGGATGTCCGGCACTGCCACCAACGCTTAATAAAGAAGTGATCAATCTGATAAAAGGAAAATCATGCCTTTTTATCTACCATCCTTCTCAAAGCTATGCGGCTTCCTCTAAATTACTGTCGTAATTTTTTATAGAGTACGCCGTCAAGATTATAAATATCATTCCTGAATTGCAAACCGCCTTTATCCATCCAGGCGGTCCAATATAACTGATGAACGTGAGTCGCTTTATTGAGGCTCACGTTTTTTGTTTCCCCTTCGGCAATCATTTCATCCAGTTTTTCTTTTGTCCAGTCGGCCTTCTCTTTATCTAGGATGTACCCGGCAAGCTTCAGCGGATCCTGTACACGAACACAGCCTGAACTCAATGCCCTGTAGCCTCTTTTAAAAAGTTCCCTGTGGTTGGTATCGTGCAGGTAAACACTAAAACTATTTCTAAAATTAAACTTTACCAGGCCTAAAGCGTTGTTTACGCCCGGACCCTGTACATACCTATAATGATCAGCCTTTTCGGGATCCCAGTCTTCAGGCAGCGTTTCTATAGTATCGCGATGTTTGTATATTTTCATGTTGTGGCTTGCAAAGTAACTCCTGTCTTCAGAGGCCGATGGAGTAAGGTCTTCTTTAAGTATAGTAGGAGGTACCGTCCAGGTGGGGTTAATAACCAGATTGTTCAGTACGGCATGCAACACCGGAGTTCTTCGTTCGGGCTTGCCAACTACTACTTTATACATTTCTATGGTGTCGTTTTCCTCTATAACTGTCAGTTGATATTCAGGTATGTTAATGAGTAATGCATTTTTACCAAAATCATAAGGGAACCAACGCCAGCGTTCAAGATTAGCAATTAACTGCTGCTTACGGGCGGTAAGGCTCGTGTTTAGTGCTTTGGCTGTTGAGGTACTCACAACCCCGTCAGGATATAAGCCGTGACGTTTCTGGAAATGTTTTACAGCTTTCATCGTTTTACGGTCGTATACGTTTCCGGTGGCATCGGCAGGATCGAGGTCTTTCCAGTAAACCAGCCTCTTTTTAATATCAGTTACTACGTTTCCGGAATCTTTCAGTTTTATGGCGCCGCTAATGTCAATCTTTTTTAGGTTTTTGTCGTCCGGCAGACTGTTTAAAAAAATCATGCCTTCCCTGAGTCCTCCATACATTTTGTGGGTTGGCCTGCATTTTTCAAGTGTCTTTTTTATGTCGTTTTTAGCTAATGCTTCGGTAAGCATTCTATTGCTGTCAAAGTTTTTTGAAGGCAACGCCCAGTCGTTGTACACTTTATAGGGAGTAAGCTTTCCTTTGAATAAGTGATTAGCAAGCTTGCGAAACGACTGTGTTAGCAAAATATCATAATGTATGCATTGGTCTTCAGTAATATCAATCTTATTTTCAAGTTCCTCAAGTTTGCTGAGGTTGTAATCAGAGGGAAGTAATCCGTCGTTAGTAGCATCTTTTATGGATTCAATAAGAGCGATGCGGTTTTTTTCTTCAGTCCATACGGTTTTGAATGCATTTGAAGAATAAAAATCTTTTATGCCTTTGCTTGCCTCTTCAAGAAAATTACTGTCGATAGTATGAGACGTGTTTTTCAGGTGTTGGGTATTTACCACAACAGCAGGTTGTTTTTCTTTTACCCCGGCAGTGTTTTTACAGGAGGCAAGAAAAAATATACTTAGTATTATGCAGGCTACCTTCATCATAACGTTTGAAATTAGCTTTTACTAAATTTACAAAATGATTTATTGCGAAAAATGTAATTATTTGTAAAAGAGGTGTTAAAGATGAAAGGCTAACATCGGGTTAATACTGCCCAATATTCCGGTTCAGTAAAATCGGGAGTTTGGCAGGAAATGTTAAGGTTGCTGTTTAGAAAAAAAATGAAATTTTTTTATTGAGGTAACGAATTAATAATAAATAATTTAAGTGCTGATGGTGAAAAAACCTCTAATTTTTTTCATTGAAAAGTTTGCGAATATGGAAAGTGGTTGTATATTTGCACCACAATAACGCGGAAGTAGCTCAGTTGGTAGAGCTCCAGCCTTCCAAGCTGGTTGTCGCGAGTTCGAGCCTCGTCTTCCGCTCTGCGTTAAAAAGCCCAAACTTATGTTTGGGCTTTTTTTTATTGCTCTCACAGCAGCCTTCTCTAAAGGAAAGTGATGAGCTTGATTTGAAATTGTTTTGTGTAGAGGGATGAGTTTTTTTATTAGAAAACTCACTTTCTGTTCGTTAGAAATTTACGGTTTCCATTATTCAAGAATTTTATTCAATATCTTGGCAATATTCTTCGCGTCATCCACACCTCTGTGATGTGTACCTTCCAACGGAATGTTCAGCATAGCGAGTGCGCCTGCCATTCCCTGTTCGTGTCCCAGCTTGTTTTTCAAGGCGAAAAGCGTCTTTACATTAATATGTGATGGACCGAAAGGATAGCCAACATTCACCGCACTGCATTGTCTTTGGAACTGTTTCAGGTCATATGCGCCAAAGCTTGCCCAGGCACGGCTTTGCGACATATAGTCTTTTTTAAGTATCGCGCATGCTTCTTTAAACGATATGCCTTGTTCAGTTACCATTTCAGGAGTTATGGTAGTTAATTCTGTACAGAACTCGCTGACTTCCGAACGCTCGGGATTTACAATTATACCGCGGTTATCGGTAATATCTCCGGTGTGTATATCGAGCATGCAGATGCCAATCTCTATGATGTCGTTTTCCATGCCCGGAGGGTTGGGGCCGTTCCAGCAGGTAGCTTCAATATCTACTACCAGTATTTTGTCTAATTTTTGTGCCATTATTATTTACTTAAGATCTGACAGGTCAGTTCCTGTTTCCAGTTCTTCGGCTTCTTTGCCCTGACGGAAAAGTCTTGCCTGCAAATCGCCTTTAAGGGTTATTTTGTCGCCATGTACTTCAAGCCAGCTGCCTTCACGCAATCCCAGTACCGGCTGAGGGTTTATTTTGTGGAATTCATTAATCCTGGTTTCCCTTGTTTCACCCATGTGTGTCGAGCCTTCAATCGGGTCAAGGTAGTGCGGGTTCAGGTTAAACGGTACAAGTCCAAGTGTATTAAAGCTTGGCGGATAAATGATGGGCATATCATTGGTTGTTTGCATCGTCAGCCCCGTAATGTTGCTTCCGGCACTGCTTCCTAAATATGGCGTTCCGTTCTCTACCGCTTTTTTAATGGCAGTCATTACATTGTTCTGATACAGTTGGGTAACCAGTAAAAAGGTGTTTCCGCCACCTGTAAATATGGCTTCGGCATCGGCTACTGCCTGCTCGGGGTTGTCAAATTCATGAAGCCCTTTAACACTGATGTTTATCGTTGCAAAAGTTTCGGCTACTCTTTTAGTGTAGTCGTCGTGGCTAATGCCGCCTGGTCTCGCATACGGTACAAAAAGCAGTGATTTGCAATCTTTAAAATGTACTTCGAGCGTAGGTAGTAAATATTCAAGGTAAGCGCCTCCGTGTAAAGTGGAAGTGCTTGCAATAATTAGTTTTTTCATCCGTTTAATAATCTAAGAAGAGGTAAAGTTACAAAGTTTTGATACACGTTGCGGCGTAGCTTTTCTGCTTGATTCATTAATCACCTAAACTCACGTACTTGAAAAATTTATTTTTCCTGGTTTCTGTTGCTGCTACATCCTTACTCACAGCACAGGAACGTGTCCCTGTTAACGGAAAAATCAAATCAGATGCTGAAGACCTTGAAGGTATCTATGTTATTAATAAAACTGCAGATAATTCGGTTACCACAACACGGGGTGGTTACTTTACGATTCCTGCCAGAGCAAACGACACCATAATCTTTTCGGCAATAAATATTGTAGCTAAAGAAATTACGCTTGAAGAAGAAGATGTGAAATCTACGCTTCTTATAGTTCCTGTTGAAAAGTATGTACATCATCTCGAAGAGTTAATTATTGTTGATTACAGTTATATCAATGCGGAGTCTTTGGGTTTGGTTCCAAGGGTACAAAAGAAATATACGCCCACAGAAAAAAGATTACTGACGGCAAGTTCATCCAAAATGAATCCTATGGGGTTGGATCCGGTTATAAATGCCCTGACCGGACGCACTAAAATGTTAAAAAAAGCCAATGAGACTGCCGAAAAGGAAAATCTTATGGAGAAGATTAACTATATTTATAGTGAGGAAGAACTTGTAACGAAATTCAATATACCGTTAGAATATGTGAGGGGGTTTGTGTATTACCTTGTCGAAGATGCTAATTTTGCCAGAGCCATAAAAAACAAGAACGATACTATGGCAAGGTTTCTGATGAGTGGATTGTCAGGAAAATACCTTCAACTTATAAAAGATGAAAACTAAACTACTGTATATTTTGTTATTCCTGTCATTTGCTGCATTCTCGCAGGAAAGGCAAAAAATGTTAGGAAGGGTAGTTGTTGGTGATAATGGGGTTGGTGATGTTTTTGTAATCAACAAAACTGCCGGAACTGAAGTTAAAACCGATTATAAAGGATTTTTTGATCTTGTAGCAAAGCCAGGTGACAGGCTGGTGGTATATAGTACTAAAATTGTAGTGCGCGAATTTATGCTTAATGCTGATTCGTTTAAGGTAACGCCTTATGTAATAAGCGTAAACTTCAATTCTTACGAGCTTCAGGAGGTTGTTATAAATAAATACAGTCACATTAATTCGGAAGCTTTAGGGCTGGTGCCTAAAGGGCAGAAACGATATACGGTAGCCGAACGCAGGTTGTATACGGCCAGCGCAATGACTGTAGGCACGGTTATTGGACTTGATCCTATTATAAATGCTATCTCGGGGCGTACTAAAATGTTGAAAAGAGCCTATGAGACCGAAAAGCAGGAGGGGACTATAGATAAAGCGCGGGGGTTATACAGCGATGAAGAATTTACTGCGAATTATAATATTCCAAAAGAGCAGGTTAACGGTTTCCTGTATTACCTGGCAGAAAATGAAGAGTTTGCTGTAGCCATAAAAGGAAATAACAAAGCGTATGTGGATTTTATGCTTGCAGAACTGGCTAAAAAATACCTCAAACTTCAGCAGGAAGATAAATAGCTATAAATAACCAACCATGAAAAATATAATAGCATTTGTTCTGTTTTTTTTGCCGACGCTTTTTTTTGCGCAGGAAAGGCATATAGTGTATGGTAAAGCTATTGCAGATGAAATGACTATTGAATTTCTGGAAGTAAAAAATACCACAACAGGAGTAGCGGGGAAAGTAAATGAACAGTCAAGCTTTACTATCAATGCTAAAGAAGGAGATGTGCTTGAGTTTACAGCGCCGGCTTTTAAAACTCTTCAGTATACACTTACGGCAATTGATGTAAAGGAGGAACTTTTTGTAGTACGGCTTGTGCCGTCTGCAATTTTGCTTGATGATATAGAGCTTAGCGGGCTTACGGGTAATCTTTACATTGACAGCAAAAACACCGATGTGGTATTGCTTAATGAAAAATTCAAAGATGATTTTGATCCTTCTTTGCTGAATCTAGGAAGGGTTGTCGATAACCCATCGATGAATCTGAATTTTATCGCTGTGTATGGGCTGCTTGCCGATGCGTTAAGTTCTTCGGATTCAAAAAATAAAAAAGGCTCTTCAAAAGATAAGTTATACGCTAATGCTAAAGTGGAGCAAAAATCATTTTCAAAAATCCTGCAGGAAAGCTATTCTGAATCATTTTTCACTGAGATTATAAAAGTTCCGCGCGAAAAGCTGGGCTTATTTCTTAATTTTTGCAATGATGGGGCAAAACGATACCTGCTCGATCCTAAAAATGAATCCGAACTTATAGCTTATCTTAAAGAAAGATATTTACGATTTGCCAACTTAACCCAATAATTATGAAAGCCAAGTTTCTGTTTTTTCTTTTTCTGCTGATACCACTAATCGGATTTGCTCAAAAGCAGCCGCGACAAATATTAGCCGGCCGTGTAGTAGCTGATTCGTTGAATGTGGAGAATCTTTCGGTACAGAATATTACTTCGAATATAAAGGCTATTACTGATGGGAATGGCGACTTTACCATTTATGCCCGACCGACTGATACGCTATTGTTTTCAGGGATAGCAGTGCGTGAAGCAAAACTGGTGTTGAAAAAAGAACATTTTACAGGAAGGAGACTTGTTATTGAGCTTAACGTTGATGTTACAGTGCTTGATGAGGTAGTGATTAAGGCTAATGCACTTACCGGAGATCTGGAAAGTGATAGTAAAAACACTAAGACTAAAAACATAACAGGAGGAATGAATTCTACCGGTCTTATAGCCAGTGATCCCACGATAAGACCAATTGCGAATCCTAATACAGCATTGCCAAGCAATGTTTTGGGGAGTCCGCTGACAGGAGTTAATTTCAATGAAGTGTATAAAATGATCTTTAAGAAAAAGAAACGAACTGATAAGGGTGAGATTTATGGCAATAGCAGTGCTAAGAATTTTTCTGAGAATGTAAAAGAACGCTATACACATCATTTTTTTACCAATATGCTTAAAATTCCCAATGATGAAATTGGGCTATTTCTGGCTTATTGTGACAAAGGAAAAGAAACTGCATGGATGCTTGAGCCTAAATATGAGTTTGAACTTACTGACTATCTTGTGAATCAGAGTTCAGAATATTTAAAAAAAGGCAAATAAACCATTAAGTTTATTACATTTGGGGCGATGAGAAAAATTGCCGCAAGTATTGCCCTTTTACTTTCCGTTACAGTTATGATGGCTGTTAGCGCACATAAGTATTATGTGTCGGTATTTCAGTTAAACTATGTTCCTGCAAAAAAGGAAATACAAATGACTTCGCGTATTTTTATCGATGACCTTGAAACGGCTTTCGTAAAAAAATACAAGAAGCACTTTTACATTGGTACATCAACTGAAGTTGCCGGAACCGATGAATACATCAAGAAATACATAACGGAAAAACTGCACATAAAAATAAACGGTAAAGAAAAACAGATAAAATTTTTGGGAAAAGAAACGGAAGATGATATCCTTGTATGCTATTATACACTTCCGGCTGAAAAAGCTATAAAGTCTTTAGCTGTTGATACTACTGTTTTGTTGGATGTGTTTGATGATCAGCAAAATATAATTCATGTTACGGTAGGTGGTAACAAAAAAAGTCTTTTGCTGACTAATGGTACAACCGGAGGGGTGCTCGGGTTCTAAAATCTGGATTATGAAGAAACTACTATATACATTGTCGTTGTTGTCGGCAATACAAATTACAGCTCAGGAAAAAAATGTCCAAAAGCGTGAGCCGGGGCATAAGGACAGTAATAAGTTCAGTCAGATGTATGATCTTCTGGCAACGCCAAATATGTTCCGTACTGCATCGGGAGCTCCGGGACCTGCGTATTATCAGCAGCAGGCCGACTATAAAATGGATATAGAGCTTGATGATAAGAATACTAAGATTTTAGGTAAAGAAACAATTACCTATCATAATAACTCGCCTGAAACACTGGATTATCTTTGGGTACAGCTCGATCAGAACCAACAGGCAAAAGATTCGAAATCGAAACTCGTAGAGAGCCAGAAAATGGATCAGGCCTACAAACCTGATGCTTTTTCGCGTCGTTATTTTGAAGAAGGCTTCCCCGGAGGATTTAATATTGAGTATGTTCAGGATGCCAATGGCAAGCCTTTGAATTATACCATTAACCAAACGATGATGCGTATCGACCTGCCAACACCACTGAAACCGGGAGCGAAAGTATCATTTTCTATCAAATGGTGGTATACGGTAAATAATTACCGTGTTTATGGTTTCCGTTCAGGCTATGAACATTTTGATAAAGACAACAACAACCTGTATGTAATAGCGCAGTTCTATCCTAGAATGGCGGTTTATAATGATGTGGAAGGTTGGCAGAATATGCAGTTTTGGGGAGCGGGAGAGTTTGCATTGCCGTTTGGTAATTTTGAAGTGAATATTACTGTTCCTGCCGATCATATTATGGATGGTACGGGTGAGCTTCAAAACAGGGCAGAAGTGCTGACACCTGAACAATTGAAGCGTTATGAACTTGCAACGAGAACTTATGATAAGCCTGTAGTTATTGTAACACAGGAAGAGGCCGAAAAAGCGGAGAAAGGTTTCTCGTCGCAAAAGAAAACCTGGAAATTTAAAGCTACTAATGTCAGGGATTTTGCTTTCTCAACATCAAGGAAGTTTATTTATGATGCAATGGCGGTAAAGCTGTCGGAGAAAACCGTAATGGCAATTTCGCTTTACCCTAAAGAAGCTAATCCGCTATGGGGAGACACCTCTACTAAAGTGGTGGCACATACTTTAAAAACATATTCTAAATATACTTTTGATTACCCTTATCCTAAGGCGATATCAGTATCTGCTGAAGATCAGGGGATGGAGTATCCAATGATATGCTGGAACTACGGAAGACCTGATGAAAAAGGTTTTGTGAGTGAAAGGATCAAATGGGGTAATATGAGTGTTATTATTCATGAGGTAGGGCATAATTTCTTCCCGATGATCGTGAATTCTGACGAAAGGCAGTGGACCTGGATGGACGAAGGGCTTAATACTTTCCTGCAGTATCTTACAGAGCAGGAGTATGATGCTAACTATCCGTCATCGCGTGGGCCTGCTGCCAAAATAGTGCCCTATATGAGTGGTGATCAGAAATTCCTGGAGCCTATAATGACAAACTCTGAAGCTATACATCAGTTTGGCTCTAATGCTTATGCAAAACCGGCAACCGGACTAAATATGCTTCGTGAGGTGGTTATGGGCAAAGAACTATTTGATCATGCTTTTAAAACGTATGCTAACCGCTGGAAGTTTAAGCACCCAACGCCGGAAGATTTTTTCAGGACTATGGAAGATGCTTCGGCTGTTGATCTTGACTGGTTTTGGAGAGGCTGGTTCTATACTACAGATTATGTAGATATGGGAATACAGGAAGTAAAACAATATTATGTTACCGAAAAACAGCCTGAAAGCCTAAAGGATGTTAACATTAAAAAAGGAAGATTCGATAGGGAAAAAGGTCCTTTTGTTTATATGGTCGCCGATGAGTCTGAGCTAAAGAACAGGGATAAAAAAGCCCTTGATGTGCAAGATGTAAGGCTTCTTGAAGATTATATGGGGTCTAAGTTTTCGCCGGAAGAAAGAACAAGGCTAAAAGCTCCGAAATATTTTTATGAAGTGACTTTTAATAAGCCGGGCGATATGCTTATGCCTATAATCGTTGAGCTTGCTTTTGAAGATGGTACTACAGAAAGTCATACCTTCCCGGTTCAGATATGGAGAAAGAACAACGAAACGGCTTCACGTGTTTTTGCGACTGAGAAGAAAGTTACTAAAATTATGCTTGATCCTAAATTGCTTACTGCCGATGTTGATACTTCAAATAATAGCTGGCCAAAGCAGGAATCTGGCTCAAAATTCGATCAGTTGGAGAAAAAGGGAAGCAAATAAGTTAAATTAGGTTTAGTAATTGTAAAATCGCAAACCCTAAGCCAATTAAAAACGTAATTTATAATACCTTTGTATATTAAATTTTTGAAGCTATGTTTGGAATAGGAGGAGGAGAGATTTTCTTCATCATAATAGTGGTGCTTATGTTGTTTGGGTCTGACAAGATTCCGGAAATTGCGCGCGGCCTTGGTAAAGGTATGCAGCAACTTAAGAATGCCTCTAACGAGATAAAAAGCGAGATTCATAAAAGTGCCGACCTTGATGGTATCAAACGATCATTTGAGGATATGGGCAATGATAATATAACTAAAAATATTACCGGCGAGATTGACAAGGTGAAAGAGGATATTGAAGACATGTCGGGACCAATAAAACGCATCAGATAATATGCTTGATAAGCTGGTAAACCTCGACAGGGATGTATTTGTATACCTGAATTCCTTTGGTTCTGAATTTTTTGACCCTTTTTGGGAATTCATAACAAAACAGCAAAACTGGATTCCGGTTTTTGCCATTATTGCTTATCTTACTTTTAAAAGACTCGGATGGCGTCACGCGCTGTTAGTAGTAGGAATGATAGCTGTACTTATCGCCTTTACAGATCAGACTACGAACCTTTTTAAAAACGGTTTCCAAAGGTTAAGACCTGGTAATAATCCTGAAATTGCGGGTATTATCAGGGCTGTTCAGCACCGTAGGTCTTTCAGTTTCATTTCCGGACATGCTGCCAATTCTATGGCTGCTGCTTTTTTTCTGTATAAAGTTTTGAGGCCGTATCTCAAATATATGGTCTTCTTCTTTTTATGGCCACTTATATTTGCCTACAGCCGTATTTATCTTGGGTTGCATTATCCGGGCGATATTCTGGTAGGTTATGCGTGGGGTATCTTTACCGCCTGGCTTGTATTGAAATTATATGTTTATTTAAGGGATAAATATTTTCCTCAAAAAGAAAATTTAGATAACCCTACTAACAGTGAGCCCATCACGAATGGGTAATAATACTGTTTCGACTCTCGGGTCTTCCTTAAGCAACTGATTGTATTCTAAAAGTATTTTTGTGCTTTTATCGTTTGCTTTTACAGGTTCAAGTACTTTTCCGCTCCACAATACATTGTCGGATAATATGATGCCACCTTTGTTCATCATAGGTACAATCATATTAAAATAATTGATGTAATTCTCTTTATCGGCATCGATAAAAACAAGGTCAAATTTCTTGTTTAGTGATGGTATCATATCAAGTGCATTGCCCAGGTGCTGTGTTATTTGGTCTTTCCACGAAGAAAGATCAAAATACTTTGTTTGAAAATCATATAATTCCTCATTATTGTCCATGGTATCAAGCGTTCCGTTTTCCTGTAAACCTTCGGCCAGGCAAAGCGTAGCATACCCTGTGTAAGTTCCAATTTCAAGTATATGCTTAGGATTTACAAGTTTAGATATCATACTTAATACCCTTCCCTGAAAATGTCCGCTCAGCATTCGTGGCTGAAGTATTTTCTGGTGGGTTTCCCTGTTCAGGGCAGCCAGTAAAGCAGGTTCGTTTTCGCTGTGAAAAGCAGCATAATCCTCAAGTTCTTCCGATATGAAATGCATAAAATGATTTTTAGCAAAGGTAATAAATGACGGGGTATGGATAAATTATATCAGAAAGTTTTGCAAACGGAACAATTTAACATTTAAACGGTTATTTTTACTGGGCTAAATGCTAATTATGAAAGGTATATCTACATTTTTATTGATTTTTGTTTTTGTCGCCGGATACAGTCAGGTTACTAATGAAGGTAAACCCTTTAGCTGGGGATTTACACAAAAGAGCAGGATAGATAAAATCATCATGCCTGTTTTTGATATTGCTAAACTCCGGGAAGAAGATAAAATTAATGATGCCGATAAAAAAAAGGCATGGCGCTATGGCTATGAATTTTTAGTAGACAATAATATTAATAATAGTGGGAAGTGGACTGTGTTGCCAAATGGGGACAGGGTTTGGCGAATTCGTTATTACTCCAAAGGGGCTAAAACCCTGAATTTTCTTTTTAGTGATTATTATATGCCTGAAGGGGCAAAAGTATACCTGTACAATGATGAAAGAACAGATTTGCTTGGGGCTTATGATGCAGCGCAGAATAATGAACGAAGAGAATTAGGTACCTGGCTGGTAAGCGGTGATGATATCTGGATAGAATATTATGAACCGGCTGCTGTAAAAGGACTGGGTAAATTGGAAATCTTTAAAATTGTTCATGGTTACAGATCTGTTGCAACTATGAAAAAATCGCCGGATGATGATCTCAATGCATCAGGTGACTGCAATTATGATGTAGATTGTGATATGGGTAATATCAACAGTTATAAAGACATCAATAAAAAAGCGGTAGGCCTGATTATAGTAAACAACTCAAGTTTTTGTACAGGTACGCTTATCAATACTACGTCAAGTGACGGTACGCCTTATTTGCTTACGGCGAATCATTGCGCTGAAGGGAAAAATGTATCTAACTGGGCATTTCGTTTTAACTGGATAAGTCCAAATCCGGTATGCGCAGAAAACACCAATAGTACTACCAACGCTCCCAATTATTATCAGACTGTTAGTGGTGCTGAGTTAAAGGCTAAGAGTGCCGCCAGCGATTTTTGTCTGCTAAAACTTACTTCTCAACTTCCGGAGGCATGGGATTTGGTATGGGCTGGGTGGAGCAGGAGTACAACCCCGCCATCATCTGCTTTTGGTATCCATCATCCTTCCGGAGATATTATGAAAGCCAGCAAGGATAATAATGCTCCATCAATAAATAATAGCGATGGGCTTTTTATGTGGGTGGTTAATGACTGGGAAATGGGTGTTACTGAATCAGGATCTTCCGGGTCGGCTTTATTTGACAATAACGGAAGGATAATTGGTCAGTTGTATGGAGGAGAGTCAGGTTGCAATGGTACTTCAGATAATGGAGGTTATGATATTTATGGTCGATTTGATATTTCATGGAATGGGGGAGGTACTTCTGCTACAAGGCTTAAAGACTGGCTGGATCCGGAAAATACCAACGCCCTGACCATAAATTACCGTTCTTCAACAGATGCGCCTCAAAAGGATATTAAATTTTCTGTATATCCTAATCCGTCTTCAGGGATTGTTACTATTGATTCTCCTAAAGTATGCGACTTTGCTCTTTTCAATATGGTAGGTCAGTTAATAGCGCATGGTCAGTTAGTGCCGGGTAATAACAACATTGATATTTCAGGATTGGCAGAAGGAGTTTACCCTTTGGTAATAACCGAAAGTTCGGGACATACTATAGAATTCAAAGTTGCAAAGTATTAATAACTCAAATAATCATTTTTGTTATATTTGTAACAATTAAATATTCTGTTTACAACCTTAAATACAGCGAATGAAGAGAAAAATTACGTTTATGTTGCTTATGCTTGTTGGCATAGCTTCAGCACAGGTAACGAATGAAGGAAAGCCCTTCAGTTGGAAAAATAAAGGTTTCGAGCCTGTCGAAGCCTATAGAATGCCGGATTTTGATCTTGCAAAACTTCAGGCTCAGGACGAAATAACGGATAAAGATAAAGGAAAGCCATGGCGCTATGGTTTTGAGTTTATTGTTGACCATAATTTACAAAACAGCGGTAACTGGAGCACTCTGGCTAATGGTGACCGGGTTTGGAGAATACGCTACTCTTCAGCAGGTGCCCAGACACTGAATTTTCTTTTTAGTGACTTTTACATGCCGAAGGGAGCAAAAGTATATCTGTATAATAATGACAGGACTGATTTGCTTGGTGCTTATGATGAGCAGCAGAACAATGAAAAGCGTGAGCTTGGAACCTGGCTGGTAAAAGGAGATGATATCTGGATTGAATATTATGAACCGGCTGCCGTAGCCGGTCAGGGTAAACTGGAGGTGTTTAAAGTAGTTCATGGTTACAGGTCACTAAGTGCATTTCAGAAAGATCCAAGCGATGGACTTAATACATCAGGCAATTGTAACTATGATGTGAATTGCTTTATGGATGATATTGACGGACTTAAAGATATCAACAAAAAGTCTGTAGCACTTATTATTGTAGCCAATTCTGCATTTTGTACAGGTGCACTTATAAATAATACCAGCAATGATGGTACTCCTTATTTTTTAACGGCTAATCATTGTGCTGACGAGACTATAAATCAATGGTCATTTCGTTTTAACTGGATTAGCCCTAATCCTGTTTGTGCAGGTAGTGCTGTAAGTACTGATAATGCTCCAAATTATTATCAGACAGTTAGTGGCGCTCAGTTAAAGGCAAAACGTGCCCAGAGTGATTTCTGCTTGTTACAGATTACCTCTACTTTGCCGACAGAATGGGATCTGGTTTGGGCAGGTTGGGACAGAAGTGAAACGCCTGCGCAATCAACTTTTGGAATTCACCACCCTGCGGGAGATATTATGAAAGCCTGTAGGGATTTTGACGCGCCAATATTAAATAATGATGGAGGTGAATTTATGTGGGAAGTTGCTGATTGGGATCTGGGAGTAACTCAGGGTGGTTCTTCGGGATCACCATTATTCAATCAGGACGGAAGAATAGTTGGTCAGTTATATGGAGGAACTTCAGGCTGTAATGGAGATACAGATAATGGAGGAGACGATGTTTACGGAAGGCTTGGCAAATCGTGGGATGCAGGGACAACTTCTTCAACAAGGCTTAAAGACTGGCTTGACCCAACAAATACTGGTGCAATGACAGTTAATTATTATCCTGAACAACCGGTATATGTTGTTAATGCAAGAGTTTCTGTCTCTGAGCTGGGTCTGACAGGTTGTGATAATGATGTTCATCCTGTAATACGTCTGGTGAATAAAGGAACGCAAAATCTTACCTCTGCACAAATTACTTATACGTTTAATAATGTTCCGGCAGTTATAAACTGGACAGGGGACCTTGTTGTGAATACAGCAATTGATATTGAGTTACCTGTGCTAGAGGGAACCTCAGGTGAGAATACACTATCTGTTGAAGTTACTATGCCTAACGGACAGAACGACGAAGATATATCGGATAATTTGGTGGTTAACAGTTTTATTGTGACCGTTATGCCAATAACAAATGTTGAGTTTTATCTTCAGACGGATTATTTTGCTGAAGAAACATCATGGGAACTTAAAAATGAAGCAGGTGTTGTTTTGTATGAAGGTGATAACTATAGCGAGTTTGAATCTTTCTCGCAAACTTTTACGCTGACCACTGCCGGTTGCTACACATTTACCATTTATGATAGTGAGGGTGATGGTATGTGTTGCGATTACGGACCCGGTTTTTACAGGTTAGAGACACCTGAAGGGACACTGATTCATTTAGGGGGTGCATTTGGTAGTTCGGAGACTGTAAATTTCAGGCTTACTGACGTTCTTGCAGCAGACGATTTTGCTTTTAAAGCTTCTGTGAAAATATATCCGAATCCGTCTTCAGGTATTTTTAATGTTGTATCGGAGAATAATCTTGAATATACATTAACCAATATGCTGGGACAGACAATTAAGAAAGGAAGCCTTAATCAGACAGGCAATGTAGATATCAGCTCAAATACGGCTGGTGTTTATATGCTTAATGTGAGAGAAACGGCTACCGGAAAAACAGCTAACTATAAGCTGATAAAGCAATAAAGCGAATAATAAATATATTCAACTCCGGATGCAGGATTTTTTGTATCCGGAGTTTGTATTTTATGTGTAATCCTGATAAACGGATATTTGCTAAATAGTTAGTACCTTTGCGGCATGCAAACGGAGAAGAAAGATATCAGGGCGCTTACAAAAGAGCAATTGCGCGATTTTTTTGTAGCTAATGGCGATAAGGCATTTAGGGGTAACCAGGTGTATGAGTGGCTGTGGAGCAAAAATGCCCATAGCTTTGATGATATGACCAATGTTGCCAAAGGCACCAGGCAGATGCTGGAAGATAATTTTGTTATCAACCACATTCATGTTGACCAGATGCAGCAAAGCAGTGACGGTACTGTAAAGAATGCTGTACGGCTGCATGATGGCCTTGTCGTTGAGTCGGTTCTTATCCCTACAGAAACACGTACTACTGCCTGTGTGTCGAGTCAGGTAGGGTGCAGTCTTGATTGCAATTTTTGTGCTACAGCTAGGCTAAAGCGTATGCGAAACCTGAATCCTGACGAAATTTTTGATCAGGTTGCTGCTATTGATGCCGAAAGCCGTTTTTACCATAACAGGCCGCTTTCTAATATTGTATTCATGGGTATGGGAGAGCCGCTTATGAACTATAATAATGTTATCAAGGCTATTGATAAGATTACTTCTCCTGAAGGTTTGGGTATGTCACCTAAGCGTATTACCGTTTCTACTTCGGGACTGCCTAAGATGATAAAAAAGCTGGCTGATGATGATGTTCGTTTTAAGCTGGCTGTTTCGTTACACTCTGCTATCGATGAGGTTCGCTCCAGAATTATGCCTTTCAGCGAAAACTTTCCACTGGCAGACTTGCGTGAATCACTGGAGTACTGGTACAAAAAGACCAAAAGCCGTGTTACCTATGAATATGTGGTATGGAAAGGAATTAATGACAGAAAAGTAGATATTGATGCACTTGTAAAATTCTGTAAGTATGTTCCGTGTAAAGTGAATCTTATTGAATACAATCCTATTGATGACGGTGAGTTTCAGCAGGCAGATCCGGAAGTGATAGATGCTTATATAAAGGCTTTAGAACGAAACGATATTGTTGCAAAAGTGCGACGCAGCCGTGGAAAAGATATAGATGCTGCCTGTGGGCAGCTGGCTAATAAAAACGAAGCCGCCGGAGTATAACCGTCGGCTTTCGCTTTTTTAATGTTTGGCTTTATTTTTAACGGTAAAAGGGGTTTGTGTTTTTTAAAGAAATATTAAAATTTTTGAAGCAAAGTAGTGTTTGCTGTTAACTCGCTTTTACGTATTTTTGGAGGGCATGAAAATTACCGAGCAAATTAAGCAGCCCATATCTCAGGAAATGGAACTTTTCGAGAAAAAGTTTCATGAGTCGATGTCTTCTAAAGTGGCGTTGCTAAACAGAATCACCTATTATATAGTAAATCGTAAAGGGAAGCAGATGCGCCCTATGTTTGTGTTCCTTACTGCTAAAATGGTAAGCGGCGGTACTGTAAACGAACGCACCTACAGGGGAGCATCAGTAATTGAGCTTATCCATACCGCTACCCTGGTGCATGATGATGTCGTGGATGACAGCAACAGGCGCAGGGGATTCTTTTCTATTAATGCATTATGGAAGAACAAAATTGCGGTATTAGTTGGAGACTATCTGCTTTCAAAGGGATTGCTGCTTTCTATCGATAATGGCGATTTTGATTTGCTAAGGATAATATCGGTAGCCGTGCGTGAAATGAGTGAGGGAGAGCTACTTCAGATTGAGAAAGCCCGTAGGCTTGATATTACTGAAGATGTATATTATGAGATCATACGTCAAAAAACGGCCACACTAATTGCAGCATGTTGTTCTTTGGGAGCCTGTTCGGTAGATCCGGAAGGGGTACATACCGAAAGGATGCGAAAATTCGGAGAGCTTATAGGTATGGCTTTCCAGATTAAAGATGACCTGTTTGATTATACCGAAGATTCGATAGGTAAACCTACAGGTATAGATATTAAAGAACAAAAAATGACACTTCCGCTTATCTATGCGCTTAATAATTGCACCAAAGAAGAAAAGCGATGGGTAATAAACTCGGTTAAGAACCATAACAAAGACAAAAAACGTGTTAAGGAGGTTATTGACTTTGTTAAGAACAAACAAGGACTGCCTTATGCTGAAAAGCGTATGGCAGAGTTTAGGGAAGAGGCTCTTTTATTATTAGCAGACTATCCGGCATCCATATATAAAGATGCATTAGTGCTGATGGTAAATTATGTTATAGAAAGAAAAATATAATTTTAAGTTCAATATTTAAGTAAAGCCACTCATTGAGTGGCTTTTATGTTTTTATTTTGAGTGGTCAGAAAAAAATATTTATAAAAAATGAATTATTTTTATCTATTGATGCAACCATTTTAAAAGACATCTCGTCTATGCTAATAGAAGTCGGTTAATAATTGAAAAATGACCGCTAAACCAAACAACCAATCGTTTTGAAAGTAATTGCCCTACATCAGGAAGAGAAAGATACCATTGCACAGGCGGCGGAGAATAATCGTCACGCACAGCAAAAGATCTACTCTAAACACGCTCCGAAGATGCTGAGCATTTGCAGGCAGTATGTAAAAGATGTACACCAGGCAGAAGATATAATGATAACGGCCTTTATGAAAGTCTTTACCAATATAAAAAACTTTGAGAATAAAGGAAGTTTTGAAGGCTGGATAAGGAGGATAATGGTAAATGAATGTATTTCTTACCTGAGGGTGCAGAAAAAAGTAAAGTTCCTTGAAGATGAGTTTTATGTAGAAGATACTTTTAATAATATAGAAAGTCATTTTTCGGTAGAAGATATACAATCGCTCATTGATGGTTTGCCGGACGGCTACCGGATGGTGTTTAACCTTTATGCGATTGAGGGGTTTAAGCACCAGGAAATAGCAAAGATGCTCGGGATAAACGAAGGTACATCGAAATCGCAGTTGTCGCATGCAAGGAAGATGCTGAAGGATCAGATTAACAAATTAAAGAATTACGAAAATGGAACCGAATAAAATGGAAAAGGATTTTAGGGAGAAGCTGGAGCAAAGGACTATCCAGCCCTCTGACATGGCTTGGGACAGGCTTGATGCGATGCTTTCGGTTGCTGAAAATAAAAAACCGAAAAAAAACAGAAGCTGGATGTATATCGCTGCAGCTTTTTTAGTATTCCTTCTGGTTGGGGTACTGTTCTTAAACCAGGAAAAGGGAAATTCAGGAATTGACACCAATAATAGTATAGTGGTAAATGATAATGAGGTTCAAAACGAGTCTGATTCGGTAGAGAATGAGGTGGTTATTGCTCCTGTAAGAACAGAGGAAGCCGTTGCTTACCAGTCGCCTCGTAAACAAAGTGAAAAGGTTAATGCGGAGGCAGCAAAAACTGTAATCAAAACAGAAAAAGCTACACAAATTTTACCACAGGAGGTAATTGTTTCAAATGAGAAACAAGAGTCGCCGATAATAGTACGTGAAAACACTGATAAAATACTTGCTGATGCAACATCTGCTGAAACAGCTAAAAAGAAATCAACTGTAAAAGTAGATCCAAATTCACTGCTGTCGGCTGTTGAAGAAGAACTTGACGATAGTTTTAAAGACAGGGTACTTATAGGAGCAGCTAAAAATTTTAAAGCAGTGCGCTCGGCAGTTGCAAACAGGAATTACGAATAAAATCACCAATAACAAATAATTAAAAATCATCAACATGAAAACAATAACTTTTTATGTGGCAGGATTGCTGTGTCTTCTTGCTACCAAAGTTTTAGGGCAGGAAACTAAGCCTGCAACTTTTGAAGAAAGAGCTAAAGAGATCTCTAAAAACATTGAGACTATTACCAAACAGCAAAAGGATTCGCTTAAAATTGAGGTAGAATCGGTAAATGTTAAGCTTGATAATAAAGAGATAACAGCAGAGCAGGCTGAAGCACAAAAGCAGCAATATGCTGAAAAACGTGCTACAAATATCGAAACTAAAGTAGCAGTAGAGCAAGCTAAACTAGATCAGTTGGTAAAAGATAAAGTAGATGGCAAAGTGGCATACAATGATAGAAAAAAGCACAAGATAGCTTTTATTACTTATGAAAGAGGCGATGATGACGAAGATTCTACTAAGGTTTCTGTACAACGTTATGATTATAAAAGGACTACTTCGCAGTTTGTGTTTGCTTTAGGGATAAACCGCCTGATGACTGACGGAAAAGTGGATACCGCGAATTTTGAGGACAGATCTGATTTCTATGAGTGGGGTGTGGCATGGAACACAAGAATATTCGACAACAATAATCTGCTACATTTTAAATACGGACTTTCACTTCAGTATAACAATCTAAGGCCAAAGGATGATAAAATATTCGTGACAGATGGAGATAAGACATTATTAGTAGATTCAGGAAGGAATCTTGATAAGGTACGTCTTCGTTATGTTAACCTTGTTGTGCCGATGCATTTGGAATTTGATTTTACTCCAAAAAAAGTGAATGGAGATAAGGTATATTATCCGATTCAAAAAGGCTTCAGGCTAGGTGTTGGAGGATATGCAGGTGTAAATGTAAAAGAGAAGCAGATTCTTAAATACAAGAATGATAATGGTAACAGGGTTAGGGATAAAACCAAAGGCGATTTTAATGTAAATGATTTTGCATACGGTTTAAGTGCTTATGTAGGTTATAGAGATATAAGTGTGTATGCAAAATATGACCTTCAGCCGGTATTTAATAACAACGATATTGATCAGAACAACTTTTCTTTAGGATTGCGTTTTGACTTCAATTAAACATAAGGGTTAGTTTTGTACTTTGAAAGGAGGGTGTCGGCGTAAACGACACCCTTTTTTGTATTGTACATGTCACCATTTGGTGAAAAAATGCAATTCTTAACATTGAAAAGAGTAAAATACCCATTGTTGGGTATTTTTTGAAAGGTACTTTGGGCGTATTTTTGAAAAAGTTTTTAGGATTACTGTGAAAGGTTATAAAAGTGTAAGGAACTGTCCAATTCTTAATGCTTTAACAGGATCAGTGATCATTAGATGTAGTGTATTTCTTTTTTTTTGGTAATGAAAAGCAGGCTGAGTAAGAGCCTGCTTTTTTATTTTGTAACTTTGGCACTCATATAATTTTTCCTGTTACATTTTGATATCCAAAGCCAGTATAGATACCGTTTTTGAGACCGCCCGCGTTGAGGAGGTTATTGGTGATTTTGTTAATTTAAAAAGGGCTGGTTCTAACCTTAAAGGTTTGAGCCCGTTTAGTAACGAAAAGTCGCCTTCGTTTATGGTATCGCCGGTAAAGCAGATATGGAAAGATTTTAGTTCGGGAAAAGGAGGTAATGCCGTGGCTTTCTTAATGGAGCATGAGCATTTTACCTATCCGGAGGCTATTCGATACCTGGCAAAAAAATACAATATAGAACTCGAAGAAACCGAGCAGACGGAACAGGATAAAGAACAGGCAAATGAGAAGGAGAGTATGTATCTTGTCTCGGAGTTTGCTCAAAAATATTTTCAAAATACCCTTTTAAATACCGACGAAGGACAGGCTATTGGCTACTCTTATTTTAAGGAGCGTGGTTTTACAGGTGATACCATAAAGAAATTCGGATTAGGTTATTCTCCAGAAGAATGGGATGCCTTTACGAAAGAAGCACTTGGTAAAGCTTACAAGCTTGAATATCTTGATAAGACAGGTTTTACCATTGTGCGTGAAGATGGCAGACATATTGACCGTTTTCGCGGTAGGGTTATGTTTCCTATTCAAAGTATGTCGGGGCGAGTGCTTGGTTTTGGAGGCAGGATATTAGGTAATGATAAAAAGGCTGCCAAATACCTCAATTCACCTGAAAGCGACATTTATCATAAGAGTAAAGTGCTTTATGGTATTTACCATGCTAAGCAGGCTATCGCCAAACTCGATAACTGTTACCTTGTAGAGGGGTATACTGATGTAATACAATTCCATCAGGCAGGTATAGAAAATACAGTAGCGTCATCGGGTACTGCACTTACACCTGATCAGATAAGGCTGATCAACAGGCTTACGAAAAACATAACGGTTCTTTTTGATGGTGATGCCGCAGGATTAAGGGCGTCAATCAGGGGTATAGACCTTATTCTTGAGGAAGGAATGAACGTAAAGGTGTGTGCCTTTCCTGATGGCGAAGATCCTGACAGTTTTGCCAAGAAAACGCCACATGATGAGCTGGTTGCTTATCTGAATGATAATGCTAAAGACTTTATACAGTTTAAAGCAGGGCTTCTTATGGACGAAGCGAAGAACGATCCTGTAAAGAAGGCCGGACTGATAAGGGATATGGTTACAAGTATTTCTAAGATACCTGATCGTATACAACGTGAAATATATATACAGGAATGCGCACGCATCATGGATATATCAGAACAGGTACTTTCCAGTACGCTTGCCCAGCTGGTACAAAAAGATGTTGCTGATGCCGGGAAAAAGATGAAGGAAGAGCAGCGCGAGAACGCAATGAGGCCTGTGTATGATGACGAAATGATGCCGCCGGACGAACAATATAGGAATGAGGAAGTGAATTCGTTAGATGGTATAGAAAAAGCAATTGTTGATGCGCTTTTAAAATATGGGCACGTTGAGGATGAATTTGAGGATAGTTACATAAAATTTGATGAGTTTGGAGTTGAAAAGCTTGTCAAGGAAAAGAAAATGTGCAGGGTATATGAGAGGATATACATGAATATTCTTGAAGACGAAATCGAGTTTTCAAATACGCTCTTTAAAGGATTGTATGATGAATTGATTTATAAATCCTATGCGCTGACGGAAAAGCGGGCTTTTTCAATAAATGATGTTTCTCAGGACTTGCAGGGATTTGCGACCGAGCTATATATGGAAGATGAGAAATATCTTTTAAGTGGTTGGGAAGAAAAGCAAAGTATACCCGTAAGATTAAAGGTTGATACTATAGTTGAGCATGTAGATCAGCTAATTCTGGATTTAAGATGGAGATTGATGGATAAATACATCGCAAGTCTTATATCGCAAGTTTTGCCTGATGCTGATAATGATGAAATAATGCTACAGATTAGGGACAATCAGGTTTTTATTAATAAGGTATCTGAAAAATTAGGACGAATAAGAGTAAGGAAATTAAACGTATAAAATAAAAACGCCCCGGTAGTAAGCGGGGCGTTTTATTTGGTTGGTGGGTATTGGCAAAACAATACCGTACTAATACTTTATAGTAAGTGTAATGTTGTTTTCCGAGGATAGTTTTTTGTGATTAAACAATGTCTAACGTTTTAGCTTTGTTAACAAGGTCTACAAGGTTTGTAACATGTAGTTTTGTTAGCAGTCGCAGTTTATACGTACTGATTGTTTTCTCATTTAGGTCAAGCAGTTTTGCGATCTCCTTGTTTTTTTTGCCTTCACTAAGGTAACGTAATACCTCAATTTCCCTTGAAGACAATTTCCTGTACAAACGCTCGGATTTTTTTCCTTTGTTCAACAGGGCAAGGTTTTTCTTAACAGCTTCGCTGAATACTACTTCACCTTCGTTAACTTTTTTGATCGCATTCTCAAGCTCTTCCATTTTCGCACTCTTATGTACATAAGCAGAAACCCCTGCTTTTAGTGCATTTGGTGCATAAATCTGTTCAGCAAGATTAGTGAAGATAATCACCTTAGTGTCAGGAAAATCCTTAACAAGGGACTTTACTGAACTAATGCTGGTCAATCCTTCCAGTTCCAGGTCAATCACAGCAACATCTACTGATTTTTTTCCCAGGGTATCCAAAAGGTTATCCAGGTTGTTTACCACACCTGCAAAGCTAATTTGCGGATTATCGCTGAAATACGATTTCATGCCGTAGTGCACTACGGGGTGATTGTCCGCGAGGCATAGTTTGATCATAATTGTTAGATTTTTGGGTTTAGACTATAGTAAATTTAATAATTTAATTCTTAAAGAATTGTGAATGAAAGAATTTTATTTCAATTTTTGAGGAATTTTACATACTGGTATAGGTTTCATCTTGTGTTGGTTAATGGTATTCAGTCGTTTGTAAATTTCAAAAACCTCTTTTTCCCTTCCGGTAAAATCGTTGTGGTTTTTTCCATTTTCCAACTGTTCCATAGCCCATTCAAGCTCGTCATAACTGGCGCCAAGCTGATCTTCGTCGCTTCGGTCGTCGCCAAAAAGCCCGTCTGTTGGTTTGGCGTTTATAATAGTTTGGGTTACATTCAGGTATTTGGCAAGTTCCCTTACTTCAGACTTTAAAAGATCGGCTATCGGGCTGATGTCTACGCCGCCGTCTCCATACTTTGTAAAGAATCCAACGCCAAAGTCTTCTACTTTATTACCTGTTCCTGCAACTAATGCACTATGTAGGCCTGCGTAATAATATAATGTTGTCATTCTAAGCCTTGCTCTCGTATTAGCGAGAGTCAGGTCTAGTATATACGGATTTTCGCTTGTAGGGGTTTGCTCCTTAAAAATTTCGAATACAGGAGTGAGGTCTGCTCTTGCAGAAGATACATTGTCAAATCGTTCCTTCAGATTCTTTATATGCTCCTGAGCACGGCTTACATGACTTGCTGCCTGATGAATTGGCATCTCTACGCAAAGTGTAGGTAATCCTGTTTGTGCACAAAGTGTTGAGGTAAGTGCCGAATCAATTCCACCCGATATGCCCACAACAAAACCTTTTACTCCTGCGTTTTCTGCATAGTGGTGTAACCATTTTACAATATGGTTGTTTATAGCTTCCGCCTGGAAAGAGGACTTGATGGGCATAATTTTCTTTATTAAATGACTGCGTTGTATATTTGCGGATAAAATTATAAAAACCTTAATAAGAAATTACTAATAAAAATACAAAAAATGAAGAAATATATCTTTGTCATTGCGCTTATGGCTGTTTTAGCGGGTTGTAAGAAGGAAAGTGAAGCAGAGAAAAAGATTGCCGAAATACCTGTTCCTGCTGTAAAGATTGAGCGTTTTGATAAGGAATTCTTTGATGCGGGACCACAGGGGCTGGTAACTTTAAAACAAAAATTTCCATATCTTTTTCCTGAAGGGAATGATGATGCTGTGTGGCTTAATAAGATGAAAGATCCTTTTATGCTAAAGCTTAAGGCAGAGGCTGATAAAAAATTCAGCAATATTAACCATCTTGAAGATGAGGTGGGTGCATTTCTTCAGCATGTAAAGTATTATTACCCGCAACTGCCTACACCTAAAGTTGTAACACTTATTAGTGATGATACCGATATCAAAGCTGTGTATACGCCTGAAGTTATTCTTATTCCGCTTAGCCTGTATTTAGGCAAAGATAATTACCTGTATGAAGGGCTGAATAAATATGAAATTCAGCAGTATACTCCAGAACAGATTATGCCTGATATTGCTTCTTCATTTATGTATGGTAAAGTAGCACCTCCACGTGACAGACAATTGTTGTCTTTGATGATATACTGGGGCAAGGAGTTATATGCTAAAGACCTGCTTATTCCTGACACTCCTGAAAATGACAGGATAGGTTACACTAAAGAGCAATTGGCATGGGCTGAAGCAAATGAAACTGAAATATGGCGCTATTTTGTGGATAAAAAGCTGTTGTATGATTCTGACCCGAAACTTCCGGCTCGTTTCATTAATCCTGCGCCATTCTCAAAATTCTATCTTGAACTTGATAATGAGTCTCCGGGAAGAATAGGGCAGTGGATAGGCTGGCAGATTGTTAAAGCTTATGCAGAGAATAATAAAAATGTACCTTTGCAGGACCTTTTGGCTATGGATGCCAAAACAATTTTTGATAATTCTAAATACAAACCTAAAAAGTAATGTCTAAGAACCCTATAAAATCTGAAATAAAAGTAATTGTTGAACTAGATGAGAACCGTGTTCCTGAAAAACTGTTCTGGACTGCACGCGATGGCGGTGTTGAGAAAGAAGAGTCTAAGGCGGTAATGTTATCAGTTTGGGACAGCAAAGCTCAGGAAAGCATGCGAATCGACCTTTGGACAAAAGATATGCCTGTTGATGAAATGAAAGTGTTTTACCATCAGACACTGGTATCAATGGCTGATACTTTTGAGCGTGCTACAGGTGACAAAAAAATGAGCGATACCATGAAAGATTTTTGTGATTACTTTGCTGAAAAGCTTGAGATCGGAAAGAAATAATTTTCGATAGATACAATAAAAAAGCGGCTTTTAAAGCCGCTTTTTTATTGTATGGAAACAATCGTTGCAAAAATCAAAAATGCAACGGTCATTATTGTGTAAAAAAAGAGTTCCCGGGTCTTCTCGCTCCAGTTTTTCATCGGTTAAAAAATTAATTAGGTTGGTGTTGGTAAATATAATGTTTTTAGTTTATTGCTTCATCTTATCGTGCGAGTACTGAAGGAAAATATTGTAATTGGCTTTCAGCAGATCTGTTTTAATAGCCTGATTGTATAGGTTGTCATCCAGTCCTTCCAATGATTTCAGGTCGATAAACTCAAACTTATAATGTGATAGCCTTTCAATTTCATTTCGACTCTCGGTAATCAATTGTTTTTTATCAGCAGGTTTTGTCTTGTCAATATCTGTAACGGTACGATCTACAATAGCTTTAATTTTGCGGATGCTGTCATAACTCTGAAATAACCCTGTCTGGGGGTTTTCAGCTATATATCCGCTGATGAATTGCTCGTAATCGTTAAGATTGGTTTGGTAAAAGTATTCCGCTTCTTTATACTGTTCAAGCAACAGCTTGTTAACGTTGCTGTTGGAGGTTTCCTTTTGGCAGGATATAAATAAGCTAGCGGCCAGTAGGATTATAAATGTGGATTTCACGGTTACAAATGTTTTAAAGGAACCCCTGGTTGTCAAAAATACCCTGATTAACTTCTTCAATATAATTAAGTACGGTGTCGCGGCCTGTTCCTTCTGAAGAGGAAGTGACAAAGTATTGCGGCATTTCTTCCCAGTTGTTTGCCAAAAGAGCTTTGCGGTAAGCTGCAACATGCTGATCGATCTTTCCGCGGCTTATCTTATCGGCCTTAGTAAAGATAATGCAGAACGGAACTTCTATGGTTCCAAGATAGTTGATGAATTCAATATCTATTTTCTGAGCTTCATGGCGTACATCTACCAATACGAAAGCGCATACTAACTGTTCGCGTTTTTCAAAATATTCAGTTATAAAAGATTGGAATGTTTGCTTAGTAGATTTTGATACGCGCGCATAACCATATCCCGGCAAATCGACGAGGAACCAGTTGTCGTTGATCTTAAAATGGTTGATAAGCTGAGTCTTTCCGGGTCTTCCTGATGTTTTGGCAAGACTGTTTCGGCCTGTAAGCATGTTTATCAGTGAAGATTTGCCAACGTTACTCCTGCCGATAAAAGCATATTCCGGCAGTGGTTCTTTTGGACATTTGCTTACATCTGAATTGCTGATAACGAACTCGGCAGTATTAATTTTCATATTGTGGTATTTTACCGCAAAGTTAGTGTAAATATTTTAAGCCATGAATCGTTATAATGGGGTGAGCTTAATATTACAACAATTTACCACCCGATAAAAAAAAGCCCCGAATTATAATTCAGGGCTTTGCTATAAGTGTAAACTTCTATTCTTCTGTAAGCAGGTGGTGTGCAGTATCCAGCTTTTTAAGCCATTCGTGCATGAGGCGGTTAAATTCGTCCGGATGTTCCATCATGGCAGCGTGTCCGCATTTGTCAATCCAGTAAAGTGCTGAGTTTGGAAGCAGCTCGTGAAACTCTTCGGCAACATGAGGAGGGGTAACATTATCGTTTCTTCCCCAAATGATACAGGTAGGAACATGCATTTTTGGTAAGTCCTTAGCCATGTTATGACGAATTGCGCTTTTTGCAATCGTAAGCGTCTTGATAAGCTTCAGGCGGTCATTGGCTACTGCATAAACTTCATCAACAATTTCTTTAGTGGCAACAGATGGGTCATAAAATACATCCTGAGCCTTGTGTTTGATGTAGTCGTAATCGCCTCTTCTTGGATAGCTGTCGCCCATTGCACTTTCATAAAGACCTGAACTTCCTGTGATGATGAGTCCAAGCATTTTTTCGGGGTACATTTTAGTGTGATAAAGCGCTATATGTCCTCCCAATGAGTTGCCAAGAAGGATTACCCTGTCAAATCCTTTGAAGGTGATGAAGTCTTTTACCCATCGGGCAAAGGCTTTTACATTAGTTTTTAAGATGCTTTGTGTATAGATGGGTAATTCCGGAATAACTACTTTGTAACCTTCCGTAGGGAAATATTTCGCTACACCGTCAAAATTACTAAGTCCACCCATAAGTCCGTGAAGGATGATTATAGGGGTGCCTTCTCCGGCTTCATAGTAAGTGTACTTCCCTTCTTTTTTTGTGTTCTGCATGTTTGATTCTAAACAAATTCAATTGTCGCAAATATATAATATTCTCTTTTAAAATGAATTTTACTACATGATATTTGGGTTATTTTTTAACCTTTGAGCGCTTTTTTAGCTTTTTTTGAGAAGTAAAATTGTAAATAACTGAGGTTCAGTTTTCGGGGTTATTAACAATTTTTATGACATTTTAGTTTTCACCAATATGAATGTTAAGTTGTCTTAAAAAAATAGAAAAATCGCATCATTTTTTTTCGAGTGCCTGAAATTCTTCAAAAATAGCTTTTCGGGCTTTGTAGGAGTTTTATTTCGGGTGGTAGAAAAAGGATAAAACTTATCAACAAAGTGGTAGGAAGTGGTATAAAGTGGTAAAATATAGCTATATTTGCTTTGTAATCTCTATAATTCTAACTGCTTGAATACCATTATCGGAACATACGAATGTAAGGTGGATTCGAAGGGAAGGCTGATGTTGCCTGCTCCTTTGAAGAAGCAATTGCATGCCGGATTGGAAGATGGATTCGTGCTGAAACGCTCGGTTTTCCAGCCTTGTCTGGAATTGTACCCGATGGCGGAGTGGAATAAGATGATGCAAAAAATCAATAAGCTGAATCGTTTTGTGAAAAAGAATAATGACTTTATCAGGAGGTTTACTGCTGGGGTAAAAGTTATTGAGATTGATGCAACGGGCAGGCTGCTTATACCAAAAGATCTTTTCGTGTTTGCTGAAATGGATAAAGATGTAGTGCTTTCTTCTGCAGTGAATATTGTTGAGATATGGGATAAAGATAAATACGAGAAATCTATTGATGACTCGGTTGTTGATTTTGCAGATCTGGCAGAAGAAGTTATGGGTAATTTAAATGATGACGAAGATGGAATATCATAATCCGGTTTTGCTGAAAGAAACGGTTGATGGCCTTAATATAAAGCCGGACGGAATATATGTGGATGTAACTTTTGGTGGTGGGGGTCATTCGAGAGAGATAATGAGAAGGCTGGGGCCTAATGGGAGGCTTTTTGCTTTTGATCAGGATGAGGATGCTCAGGCTAATGTTATAGATGACGAACGCTTTGTGCTTATTCCGGAGAATTTCAGGTTTATTAAAAGGTTTTTGAGGTTTCATGGGGTGAAGGCTGTGGATGGGATATTGGCTGATCTGGGTGTTTCTTCACATCAGTTTGATGTTCCTGAACGTGGTTTCTCGACTCGTTTTGAGGCTGAGCTTGATATGAGAATGAGTAAAAAGAATGAACTGAATGCCTTTGTTGTGGTGAATGAATATGATGAGGCTGATATAAAAAGGGTTCTTGTTGATTATGGCGAGCTGAAGAATGGAGGCGCGATGGCGCACGTGATAGTTGAAGCGAGAAGAAATGAGCCGATAAAGAACTCAGAACAGCTTAAAAAAGTGCTTTCAAGATTTTTACCGGGGCATAAAAGCAATAAGATACTGGCGCAGATTTATCAGGCGATACGTATTGAGGTGAATCAGGAAATGGATGTGCTTAAGGAGTTTTTAGAGCAGTCTCTTGAAATTCTTAAAGTGGGTGGAAGGTTGAGTGTTATATCGTATCATTCACTTGAAGATAGGTTGGTAAAGCGCTTTATGAGAAACGGAATGTTTGAAGGTGAGCCGGAGCGTGATATGTTTGGGAATTTTGAGGTTCCTTTTAAAAGTATTGAAAAGCTTATAATTCCTACTGACGAGGAAATTGCAATAAATAACAGGGCGCGTAGTGCAAAACTGCGTGTGGCAGAGAAAAAATAAGAATATGAAGGGCGGAGTGCTAAATCTTTTAAAGGCTAAATATCTTATAGACGAAGGGTCTATGAAGAACTGGCGCTTTATAGTGTTTCTGGTACTTGTATGTATGCTTATGATTGCTAACACCCATAATTATGAGCAAAAGAACTATCGTATAAAAGAACTTGAAACGGAAGTGAAAGAGCTGCGCTCGGAGTTTGTGGATGTTCGCTCGGAACTGATGGAGTTAAAGATGGAGTCTACGGTTTCAAAGAAAATGGAGGAGCGGAATATATTTCCGGCATCAGTGCCTCCAAAAAAAATAAAGGTAATTAAGGAAGAAGAAAAAGGATTTTTTGAAAGTTTATGGCAATAGATAACGATAAAAAAATGTCGTACAGGATGTACCTGGTAGCCTTCGCAATTTTTGTGATGGCTATACTTATTTCTATAAAGCTTGTAAATATACAGTGGGTTGAAGGTGATTATTACCGTAAGTTGGCAAAGGATCGTACGGTGAAAAACTTTACCATTCCGGCAAACAGGGGCAATGTATACTCTTCCGACGGTAGTCTTCTGGCGACTTCAATTCCGAATTATACTATGCGTTTTGACGCTTTGGCACCAAGTGCTGAGAATTTTAATAAAAATCTGGAGCCTCTTGCAGATTCGTTATCAGTTATGTTTGGTAAGCCTTCTGAGGAGTATTACAGTGAACTGAAAAGAGCCAGGGCTAAAAAGAACAGGTATTTTTTGGTTGCCCGTAATTTGAGCTATACCCAGTATATGCGCCTTAAAAGTTTTCCGCTGTTTAATCTTGGGGCATTTAAAGGAGGGATAATAACTGAGCAAAAGACTATACGTGAGCATCCTATAGGTAAAATTGCTGAACGTACCATTGGATATGAAAGAATTGACCATAAAGGAGAAAATCTTGAAGTAGGTATAGAAGGTGCTTTTGCTAAATACCTTAACGGTAAAGATGGCAGGCAGCTGATGCAGAAGATTGCAAAAAACCAGTGGAAGCCTATAAGCGATAACAATGAGGTAGAGCCTATAGATGGCTATGATATTGTTTCAACCATTGATGTTTATATTCAGGATATAGCGCATCATGCATTGCTGAAACAACTTGAGTATTATGAGGCCGATCATGGTTGTGTGGTTGTAATGGAAACCAAAACAGGTTATGTTAAGGCTATATCTAACCTTGGACGCCATGAAAATGGTTCATATTATGAAACAATAAATTATGCAGTAGGAGAGTCACAGGAACCAGGGTCTACATTTAAGCTGGCAGGACTTATTTCCCTGCTTGAAGATAAAAAAGTAGATACAAGTAAGGTGTATGATAGCCATGGGGGAGAGATAATCTATTCTAACCGTAAAGTGCGTGACTCTAAAAAAGGGGGGTATGGAAAAATATCGCTGGCAAGAGGGTTTGAGTTGTCGTCAAATACAGTGATAGTGCAGGCTGTGTATGAGAATTATAAAGATAATCCGCAGGAATTTGTAGATCACCTTAATGCTTTTGGTTTAAATAGAAAGCTGGGAGTTTCTTTAAAAGGGGAGGGTAAGCCCAAAATACCACAACCACAGGATAAAAACTGGTCTAAACTGTCGTTGCCCTGGATGGGTTTTGGTTATGGTGTGTCGATGACCCCTTTGCAAACACTGGCACTTTATAATGCGGTAGCAAACAATGGAGAATTAGTTAGACCTCTGTTTGTTCAGGAAATAAAAGAGTGGGACAGAACTATAAAGAAATTTGATAAGGAGGTTATCAATCCTAAAATATGCTCGCAGGAAACCATAAATAAGGTTAAGGCTGTTATGGAAAATGTGGTAAAAAAGGGTACGGGTTCGAAACTGTATTCGCCCAATTTCTCAATGGCTGGCAAAACCGGTACAGCTCAGGTTAACTACGGGGGAGGTAAGGGAGAAGGTATGTATTATTCGTCATCTTTTGCGGGGTATTTTCCTGCTGACAATCCTCAGTACTCATGTATTGTAGTTATTCATAGGCCGAGTGTTAATAAAGGCTACTATGGTGCCGATGTATCGGGTCCGGTATTCAAAAGGATTGCGCAAAAGATATTTACAGATGTACCTTCTACCAATAAGGTAAAGAAGCTGGATAAAACGATAAAACAACAAGAGCAATTATATGCTTCTTATTATGATAAAGAGGCAAAAGTAAAAGATAATGTTATACCTAATATAGTTGGTATGAGTGGAATGGATGCAGTAGCACTATTGGGTAACATGGGGTTAAAAGTGCAGGTAATAGGGGTTGGAAAAGTGAAAAAACAATCACTGAAACCTGGTGAAGTAGTGTTTAAGAATCAAACTATAATACTGGAATTATCGTGATGGTGTTAAGAGACATATTATATAAAGCATCTATTGAGGCGGTAAAAGGTCCTACAGATATTGCTGTTAATAAGATAGAGTTTGATTCACGACTTGTGAAAGAAGGTGACGTATTTGTTGCAATCAGAGGAACCATTAGTGATGGTCATGCTTTTATCGATAAGGCAATCAGTCTTGGTGCTGTAGCTGTTGTTTGTGAAACCATGCCTGAAACTACTGTTGATGGAATTACCTATATCGAAGCTAAAAGTGCAAGTGCTGCTTTGGCTCACATGGCTGCTAATTTTTACGGTAATCCTTCGCATAATGTAAAGCTTGTGGGTATTACCGGGACTAATGGTAAGACAACTATTGCTTCATTGCTTTATCAGTTGTTTAGGAATGCAGGTTATAAGACCGGTCTTCTTAGTACTGTGAAGATAATGGTAGATGATAAAGAATATAAGGCTACACATACCACTCCGGATTCGCTTACCATAAACAGGTATCTAAAAGAGATGGAAGAGGTAGGTTGTGAGTATTGCTTTATGGAGGTAAGTTCTCATGGTATCCATCAAAACAGAACAGCAGGTCTTGAGTTTGCAGGAGGGGTATTTACCAACCTTTCGCATGATCACCTTGATTATCACAGTTCGTTCGCAGAATATAGGGATGTTAAGAAAAGGTTCTTTGATGAGCTGCCAAAAGGTTCTTTCGGTCTTGTAAATGTTGACGATAAGAACGGGCTTGTAATGCTTCAGAATACAAAAGCTAAAAAGCTTACTTACGCTTTAAAAACATATGCTGATTATAAGGCACAGATATTAGAAAACCAGCTTTCGGGCTTATTGCTCAAGATTAATGAACAGGAAGTATGGGTTAAGCTGATTGGGACATTCAATGCCTATAACCTGCTTGCAATTTATGCTGTGGCTGTAAATCTTGGTCTTGAAGAGAGAGAAGTGCTAAGGCTTATGAGTGAGTTGGAAAGTGTATCAGGAAGGTTTCAATTTATAGTGAGCGATACAAAAATTACGGCAATTGTAGATTATGCACACACACCTGATGCACTTGAAAATGTATTGAGCACGATTGAAAATATACGTACTCGCAACGAGCAACTAATTACTGTGGTAGGTTGCGGAGGAGACAGGGACACAACAAAACGTCCGGTTATGGCTCACATTGCCTCAAGCATGAGTGATAAAGCCATATTTACTTCAGATAATCCAAGGAGTGAGTCTCCTGAAGAAATTATTGAGGAAATGGAAAAAGGCGTTGAGCCTCAAAATTATAAAAAGACACTTTCGATAGTTGACAGGAAACAGGCTATAAAAGTTGCCTGCCAGCTGGCAAAGCCGAATGATATTATACTCATTGCGGGAAAAGGACATGAAACGTATCAGGAAATAAAAGGGGAGCGATTCCATTTTGATGATATGGAAACAGTAAAAGAGATTTTAGCACAATTAAACAAATAGCGGAGATATGTTGTATTATTTATTTGAATATTTAGACAAACAGTTAGATATACCTGGCACGGGAGTGTTTCAGTATATAACTTTCCGTTCGGGGCTGGCAATCATTTTGTCGCTTCTTATTTCTACTGTTTTTGGTAAAAAGATCATCAACTTCCTGAGAAAACAGCAGGTAGGCGAAACCGTTCGTGAACTTGGCCTTGAAGGGCAGTCGCAAAAAGCGGGTACGCCTACAATGGGTGGGCTTATCATTATTATCTCAACGCTTATTCCGGTAATACTTTTGGCGAAGCTGGATAATATATATGTTATGCTGCTTATCATCACGACACTGTGGATGGGTACCATCGGTTTTATTGACGACTATATTAAAATTTTCAAAAAAGATAAAGAAGGTTTAAAAGGTAAGTTTAAAGTTGTGGGCCAGGTTGGATTAGGTCTTATTGTAGGCTATATACTTTATTTCCATCCTTCGGTAACGGTAAGGACTGATACCGGTAAGGTAAATATCTACAATCAGGAAAACGTAAATGTAATCACTCAGGCCGGTCTTGAAGAAAAATCTACAGCTACTACCATTCCGTTCTTTAAAAATAATGAGTTTGATTATGCCGAGCTGCTTTCGTGGGCTGGGGATGATTATAAAGATTATGCCTGGTTGATATTTATTCCGATAGTGATATTTATCATTACAGCAGTTTCAAATGGTGCTAACCTTACCGACGGTATAGATGGTCTCGCGGCAGGTACTTCGGCAATTGCCGTATTGGCACTCGGTATTTTTGCCTTTGTTTCGGGTAATATAATCTTCTCAAACTACCTGAACATTATGTATATCCCTAACTCTGGTGAAATGACAGTCTATATTACTGCATTTGTTGGAGCACTCATCGGTTTCCTTTGGTATAATACCTATCCGGCAACAGTATTTATGGGAGATACAGGAAGTTTAACGATAGGTGGTATCATTGCTGTTTTGGCAATTGCGGTTAGAAAAGAGCTTTTGATACCGGTTCTATGCGGAATTTTCCTTGCAGAGAACCTTTCGGTAGTATTGCAGGTGAGTTACTTTAAATATACCAAGAAAAAATATGGTGAGGGCAGAAGGATATTCTTAATGTCGCCATTGCATCACCACTACCAGAAAAAGGGCTACCATGAAAGTAAGATTGTAACACGTTTCTGGATTGTAGCCATACTGTTAGCAATATTCTCACTTGTATCCTTAAAACTGAGATAATCTATGAGACTAGTTGTACTTGGCGGAGGGGAAAGCGGTGTAGGAACTGCTATTCTGGGAAAGAAAAAGGGATATGATGTTTTTATCTCTGATTTCGGAAAAATAAAAAACAATTACAAAGAAGTTCTTGCACTTAATAAACTCGACTGGGAAGAAGAGAAGCATACAGAGGAGCTGATCCTGAATGCTGATGTGGTAATGAAAAGTCCGGGTATTCCTGATAAGTCGCCCATAGTAAAGGCAATTAAGAAAAAAGGAATTCCGGTAATATCAGAAATTGAATTTGCTAACCAGTTTCTTGAAGTTGATACTATAGGTATAACAGGGAGCAACGGTAAGACCACAACTACGATGCTAACGCATCACCTCCTAAAACAGGGAGGGCTTAATGTGGGACTGGCCGGAAATATAGGTAAAAGCTTTGCCTGGCAGGTTGCCGAAAACAAGCATGAAGGGTATGTGTTGGAATTGAGCAGCTTTCAGCTGGATGGGGTAGAGAAATACAGGCCGCACATAGCAGTGATAACTAATATAAGTCCTGATCATCTTGATCGCTACGAATACAAGTATGAATTGTATATAGCTGCCAAATTCAGGATAACGATGAATCAGACGGAGAATGATTTTCTGATATATGATGCAGACGATGCAGCGATTTCAGAATGGATGGAGAACAATACGATTAAAGCACAGAAGATTCCGTTCTCGCTTACGAAGGAAGTAGAAAACGGGGTTTATTTAAAAGACGACACTATTATCAGTAACATTAATAAAGACGAATTTACCATGTCAATAAACGATCTGTCATTAGAAGGAAAGCACAATGTAAAGAATGCCATGGCAGCAACTGCAGTTGCACAGCTTATGCGCATAAGAAAAGAAACCATAAGAGAGAGTCTTTCTAATTTTCAGGGAGTGGAACACCGTCTTGAGCCAGTGCTTAAAATTCAGAATGTGCAATACATCAATGACAGTAAAGCGACTAATATCAACTCAACATTTTATGCTTTGGACAGCATGAAAACACCAACAGTCTGGATTGTAGGAGGTGTTGATAAAGGTAATGATTATAGTGAACTGATGCCGTTGGTAAGAGAAAAGGTAAAAGCAATAGTGTGTCTTGGTGTTGATAACAGAAAAATTATTGATGCTTTTGAGAATGTTGTTGATGTGATGGTGGAAACTACCAGCATGCAGGAAGCGGTAAAAGTGGCGCAAAAACTTGCCGAAAAAGGTGATACTGTATTATTGTCTCCGGCTTGTGCAAGTTTTGATTTATTTGAAAATTACGAAGAACGCGGTAAACAATTTAAAAACGCGGTACAGAATTTATAATTGATTAACTGATGTGGGCTTCCGTCATCGGATTGCGAGCATCGGACTAAAGATGAAACAATGAAAGAACTAATTACTAACCTGAAAGGAGATAAAGGCATTTGGTCATTCGTGATGCTGCTTGCCTTAATTTCATTCATGCCGGTTTTCAGTGCAAGTACAAACCTTGTATATGTTATCGGTAAAGGGTCTACCATTGGTTACCTGGTTAAGCATTTAGTGCATATTTTTATTGGTTTCGGACTGATCTATTTTGTTCATAAAGTGCCTTACCATTATTACAAAGGCATTTCGCAGATAGCATTGCCCATAGTAGCTTTGCTGTTGGTATATACGTTCTTTCAGGGTACTGTTATTGATGGCGCTAATGCCAGTCGTTGGATAAAGGTTCCTTTTATAGGGGTTACGTTCCAGACATCGGCACTGGCTTTTATCATACTGATGATTTATGTAGCACGTTACCTCGCCAAAATGGAGGGTAAGGAAATAAACTTTAAGGCTTCATTTTTTGAATTATGGTTGCCGGTATTTGGTATACTGGCTCTGATTCTTCCGGCTAACTTTTCAACAGCAGCACTTATTTTCTCGATGGTGTCAATGCTCGTGTTTGTGGGAAGGTATCCGCTCAGGTATCTTGGGACAATTATAGCTGCAGGGATTGTGATGCTATTGCTGTTTGTGGCTTTTGCAAAAGCATTTCCTAAGGCAATGCCAAACAGGGTAGATACATGGATGAATCGATTAGAGCGTTTTACATCTAATGAGCCTAATGAGGATGATTATCAGATCGAGAAAGCAAAGATTGCTATTGCATCGGGACAAATTTATGGTCTTGGTCCGGGTAAGAGTGTTCAGAAAAACTTCCTGCCGCAGTCTTCTTCCGATTTCATCTTTGCCATTATTGTTGAAGAATATGGTATAGCGGGCGGACTTGCGGTATTGTTTTTATACCTGATGCTGTTCTTCAGGTTTTTGGTTACGGCACATAAAGCAAAATCGTTGTTTGGAAAACTACTCATTGTAGGGCTCGGGTTTCCGATAATTTTCCAGGCACTAATCAATATGGGAGTTGCGGTAGAATTACTTCCGGTAACGGGGCAAACCCTGCCGCTGATTAGTAGTGGTGGTTCTTCTATCTGGATGACATGTATCTCTATAGGGATCATTATAAGCGTTACCAAAAAAGAAGAAGAGATTGCTCAGGAAGCTGCGGAGAAAGAAGAACGTGAAGCCGCACTTCAGAGAATGATAGATGAGCATATAATAAGGGAGCAACAGGAGGAAGAAGCAAAAGCTTTGGCAGATGCCGAAGGGAACAGCCAGTCTTCGCAGCCTGCCGCCTTTTCGATTGAAGATAAGAGCAGGAACCCAATGAGTGCTGTGTTCGGGAAATAGATTGTTAGATTTTTGGATTGTCCGATCTCGGATGTCTGAAGTTAGGATATAAAATAAGGTAACTCACTCCCCTCTCCTTTGGAGAGGGGTTGGGGGTGAGGAAAAGAAATGGAAAAGAAAAAATTCATATTAAGCGGTGGTGGTACTGGCGGGCATATTTACCCGGCCATTGCTATTGCTAATGAATTGAAAGAGCAATATCCGGATTGTGAGATACTTTTTGTTGGGGCTAAGGATAAGATGGAGATGCAAAAAGTGCCACAGGCAGGTTATAATATTGTAGGCTTATGGATTGCAGGTATTCAGCGAAAGCTGACTGTTGATAATGCGATGTTTCCGTTTAAGCTGATGAGTAGCCTTATGAAATCACGTACAATCATTAAAGGTTTTAAGCCGGATGTGGTAATAGGTACGGGTGGTTTTGCCAGCGGTCCGTTATTAAGGGCGGCTGCAGGTATGGGGGTGCCAACAGTTATACAGGAACAGAATTCATTTCCGGGGATAACCAACAAATGGTTGTCTAAAAAAGCAAAAACAATATGTGTTGCTTATGATAATCTGGAAAGGTTTTTTCCTGCTGAAAAAATTGTTTTTACAGGAAATCCGGTACGTAGTGATATACTGAATGTTGAGAAGAACAGAGAGGAAGCTGTAAAATACTTCAATCTGAATACTGAGAAGAAAACACTGCTTGTTTTGGGTGGTAGTCTTGGTTCACGAAGAATCAACCAGCTTATTGCTAAAGAGCTTACATGGTTGGCAGCTCAAAATGTACAGGTAATATGGCAGTGTGGGAAATTCTATTTTGAAGAATACAAGCACTACAATGAGAATGAAAATGTGCAGGTGCTTTCGTTTATAGATAGAATGGATCTGGTATACGCGGCAGCAGACGTTGTTATATCACGTTCGGGCGCATCATCGGTTTCTGAACTTTGCCTTGTGGGTAAGCCGGTTATTTTTATACCGTCGCCTAATGTTGCAGAAGACCATCAGACAAAAAATGCGCAGGCTATAGTAGATAAAGAAGGGGCTTTGTTACTGAAAGAAGCACAGTTGGATACTCAGTTTCAGCCGGTCTTCTCTGATTTAATCGCTAATGAAGAGAGGCAACAAAAGCTGGGGGAAAATATAAAGAAGCTTGCAAAAGCAAATGCAACAAAGGATATAGTTAAAGAGATAGTGAAACTAATTAAATAGTTTCAAAATAACAAAGTTTCAAAATAAAAGAATGGATCTGAATCAAATACATAATGTCTATTTTGTGGGAATCGGGGGAATCGGAATGAGTGCCCTGGCCCGCTATTTTAAATTTATAGGCAAAAATGTAGCTGGATATGATAAAACGCCAACGCATCTTACTGATGAGCTTAAGGCTGAGGGTATTGCAATCCATTTTGAAGATAAAGTTGAGCTGATTGGGTTGCCATTCCTGAATAAGGAAAACACATTGGTAGTTGTTACCCCTGCGGTGCCTAAAAACCATTTGCAATGGAATTATTTCCTGAACAACGGTTTTGTGGTTAAAAAGCGAGCAGAAGTTTTGGGTATTATTACTAAAGATACCTATTGCTTTGCAGTTGCAGGAACACATGGCAAAACAACTACTTCAAGTATTCTTGGGCATGTTTTATATGAGGCAGGCCTTGATGTTACTGCTTTTTTAGGTGGGATTGTTGAGAATTACAATTCGAACTTGATAGGCAGCGGCAAAACGATTACGGTAGTTGAGGCCGACGAGTTTGATAGGTCGTTTTTGCACCTGCATCCAAATATTGCCTGCATCACATCTATGGATGCTGATCATTTGGATATTTATGGTGATGCAGCTTCTATAGAGGCTTCATTCAGGGAGTTCGCTGATAAGGTTGAAGATAAAAAACATTTATTTGTTGCTAACGGTTTACCTCTTGAAGGAGTTACTGTCGGCGTAAATGAAGGTGAGTTTGCGGCAGTCAATATCCGTATTGAAGATGGCTGGTATGTTTTTGATGTTAAAACACCTTATGAGACGGTTAAAGATATAAAGTTTGGTCTTCCGGGACATCATAACCTTACAAATGCTTTGTTGGCATTTGCAATGGCTAAAACATACGGAGTGTCTTCTGAAGATATTATGAGAGGATTAGCATCTTTCAAAGGTGTTAGGAGAAGATTCTCTTATCAGATAAAAAAACAGGATTTTGTGTATATAGACGATTATGCGCACCATCCTACTGAGATAAATGCGGTATATCAGGCAGTTTCTGAATTGTATCCTGATAAAAAAGTGCTTGCGATATTCCAGCCACACTTATTTAGTCGCACCAGGGATTTTGCTGAGGGGTTTGCCAAAAGCCTGTCTGCCTTTGAGAACATAGTGCTGCTGGATATTTATCCGGCACGCGAACTGCCAATTGAGGGAATTACTTCAAAATGGCTGCTTGAGAAGATTGAGAACCCAAACAAAAAGCTTGTTGCAAAAAGCGATCTTATTCCGTTGCTTAAAATGTCGGATGCAGATGTGATTGTGACTATTGGGGCGGGTGATATTGGTGAAATGGTACCTGAAATTAAAAAGGTTTTAGATGAAAAAAATTAATTGGAACGACGTCAGATTAGTGCTCATTTTGGGCGCCGTGATTTTCCTGTATTCTTTCTCGTCAAAACGTAATGAAAACAGGATGCTAAAAGAGGCGGATATAGAATTCAAAGAGGCTGAGGACTTTATAACGCACGAGAAAGTTAATAACTTGTTGATACAAAATTTCGGCAGTATAAAAAGCATTAGAAAAGATAAATTAGATTTGAATAGTGTGGAAAAATCTCTGGACAAAAATCCAATGATTGATAAGGCAGAGGTTTACGCTACGGTTGACGGCAAATTAAAGGCGATAATTTCGCAGCGAAAGCCTGTAGCCAGAATTTTTTCGGGGGAAAACTCATACTATATCGATTATCGTGGAGACAAAATGCCTTTGTCGGAAACGTATACAGCAAGGGTGCCTATTGTCACCGGAGTGATAGATAGTATAGATAAGGGAAGATTGAATAAGTTACTGAATTATATCAACGATGACAGCTTCCTGAAAAAAAATATCATTGGACTTGAAGTAGCTTCAACAGGAGGTTTGAAAATGAAGAGCAGGAATTACAGCTACGAGATACAATTTGGCAGGCCCATTAATATTGAAAAGAAGTTTAATAATTATAAGGCATTCCTCCAGGATGCGATTAAAGATACATTGATTGAACAGTACAAAACAATAAATCTGAAATTTACACAACAGGTTGTGTGCACCAAAAAATAGGGTTATGGAAAAAGACAGCATTGCAGTAGGTTTAGATATCGGGACAACAAAGATTGTTGCCATGATAGGCAGGAAAAATGAGTATGGGAAACTGGAGATCCTTGGTGTTGGAAAATCCAAAAGCCTTGGTGTGGCCAGAGGTGTTGTTAATAATATTACACAAACCATCCAGTCGATACAGGAAGCTGTACAGGATGCGGAGGCAGACAGCGGTTATAAAATTAATGATGTGGTGGTGGGTATTGCCGGCCAGCACATTCGCAGTATACAGCATAGCGATTATATCAGCAGAAATAATCCTGAAGAGGTAATTGGCGATGCTGATATTGATTTATTGATCAATCAGGTGCACAAATTGGCGATGCTTCCGGGTGAGGAAATCATTCACGTATTGCCTCAGGAATTTAAGATTGACGGACAGAATGAAATAAAAGAGCCCATCGGAATGTATGGCGGAAGACTGGAAAGCAGTTTTCACGTAGTTGTAGGGCAGGCATCTTCCATAAGAAATGTTGGGCGTTGCATTAAAAGTTCAGGTTTAGATCTTTCGGGTCTTACTCTTGAGCCATTGGCTTCGGCAGATGCAGTGCTTAGCCAGGAAGAAAAGGAGGCGGGTGTAGCACTAATCGACATAGGTGGTGGTACAACTGATCTTGCGATTTTTAAAGACGGCATCATTCGTCATACAGCGGTAATACCTTTTGGAGGTAATGTAATTACAGATGACATCAAAGAAGGATGTTCTATTATAGAAAAACAGGCGGAGCTGCTTAAAGTAAAATTTGGCTCTGCATGGCCGGGAGAGAATAAAGACAATGAAATTGTCTCTATACCGGGATTACGTGGTCGCGAACCTAAAGAGATTTCACTTAAGAACCTTTCGAAGATTATCCACGCCCGCGTTGTTGAGATTATAGAGCAGGTTTTTGCAGAGATAAAAGCTTACGGTCACGAGGATCCACGTAAAAAACTAATAGCAGGTATTGTGCTTACCGGAGGTGGCGCCAACCTGAAACATATAAAACAACTTGTTGAGTATATTACAGGTATGGATACAAGAATTGGTTATCCTAATGAACACCTGGCAGGCAATTCTGATGAGGAAATATCAAGTCCGTTATATGCAACAGCCGTAGGACTGGTAATGAATAGTCTTCGTAATCATACACAAAGTGCAACACCTTTAGTGGAGTTGCAAAAGCCGGTTGAACCTGTTTACAGACCGCAACCGGTAATAAATACTGTGGTAACTCCTGATCCGACACAGGAGCTGTATGAGGAAAGAGAATTGGAGACAGTAGCTGCCCAGCAGCCGGCGGCAAGCGTAGATGAGTCTACAGAGAAAAAGGTAAAAAGGTCATTTTTTGACAAGTATATTGATAAGATTAAAGATTTTTTAGATAACGCAGAATAAAAACCCGATTGATATGATGAGCAACTCAGAATTTGGAAGCATTTCGTTTGATTTACCCAAAAATCAATCAAACGTAATCAAGGTAATTGGTGTTGGCGGGGGCGGAAGCAACGCGATAAACCACATGTTTAAGCAGGGGATCAAAGGTGTTGATTTTGTTGTTTGTAATACAGATTCGCAGGCATTGCAAAATAGCCCTGTGCCGAATAAGATTCAGTTAGGTGTAGACCTTACAGAAGGACTTGGTGCTGGAGCAAACCCTGAAGTAGGGCAGCAGTCTGCATTAGAAAGTATAGAGGATATCGAGAAAATGCTCGATACCAATACGAAAATGATTTTCATCACTGCCGGTATGGGTGGTGGTACCGGTACAGGTGCCGCTCCTGTAATTGCGCAGCTTGCCAAAGAAAGGGATATCCTTACTGTTGGTATTGTTACTATACCTTTTCAGTTTGAAGGTAAAGTAAGATCTGAACAAGCATTATCGGGTGTTGAAAGACTGCGTAAGCAGGTTGACTCATTAATCGTTATCAATAATAATAAGCTTCGTGAAGTATATGGTAACCTTGGCTTTAAGGCCGGTTTCTCTAAAGCCGATGAAGTCTTGGCAACTGCTTCAAGAGGTATTGCAGAAGTAATTACGCACCACTACACTCAGAATATTGACCTTAAAGATGCTAAAACGGTACTTTCTAATAGTGGTACGGCTATTATGGGATCGGCTATTGCTTCAGGTGATAATCGTGCTAAAGATGCTATCGTTGATGCGCTTGACTCTCCGTTATTGAACGACAACAAGATTACTGGTGCTAAAAATGTATTATTGCTAATTGTTTCTGGTACAAGTGAGATTACTATCGATGAGATTGGTGAGATCAATGACCATATTCAGGCTGAGGCAGGTTACAATGCTAACATTATCATGGGGGTCGGTGAAGACGAGTCTCTGGGTGATGCTGTTGCTGTTACAATTATTGCTACCGGTTTTAATGTGGAGCAGCAAAATGAAATTGTAAATACTGAACCTAAAAAAATAATACATGCGCTAGAGGAGGGACAGAAACTTGTTCATGACCTTACCAACAAACCTATGGTTCCTGCATTTGACTTTGCTGCTCCGGCAGAACAGGCTAAAGCAGAAATTAAGCCTGAACCTGTAGTAGAGGAGAAGATTGTATTTTCACTTGAGGAGGAAGTAGAGATTGAGGAAAAAAAGCCGATAGCTGAAGTAGCAGAAGTTGAACTTCCTTCTTCAGAATATATCAATAACCTTGACGTGTTTTTTGAAATCGTTTTACCTGAGCCTGTAGTAGCACCGACACCTTTTATGCCGGAGCCTGTTATTGGTTCGCCGGTTGTAACGGAAATCAGGGATGTAAGGGAAATTGAAGTTTTTGAACCGGAGTTTGTAGTGGTTTCAAAAAAAGAAGAAGATCAGTTTACATTTTCTTTTGACTTGTCTACTGACAATATAAAAAGAGAAGAAAAAGTGCTTTTCAATCTTGAAGAGACCCGCGATATAAAAGTTAATGAACCTGTACAGGTTGTGCCTGTTACCGAACTTAACGAATCAGGTATTGTAAGATATTCACTTGAAGAATATCTTGAAAAAGAAAACGAATTACTGGGTTCTAAACCTGTAGCTAAAGTTGAAGAGCCTGTTGCGCCGGAACTTAACCTTACGGTTAAAACGACAGAAAAACCTGCTGCTCTTAATTTTACGCCTTCTGAGGACTTGTCGCCGGTAGAAATGACTATTGAGGAGACACTTCGCTTAAGAGCTGAAGAAAGAAGAAGAAAAATGAAGGAGTTTAACTATAAGTTCCATAACAGTTCTTCAAGAATAGATGAGTTTGAAAAAGAACCGGCATATAAAAGGATGGGTATCGATCTAAACGATTCCCGCATTGACAATAGCAAATCGCGCTTGTCATTAGGAACAGATAGTAACGACGACTTGCAGTTGCGTTCTAACAACTCGTTCCTGCATGACAATGTAGATTAACTAACCCAAATGTGAACCTTTGACCCGAAAATATAATAGTATTTTCGGGTTATTTTTTTATCTTCGCACCCATATTTAATGTGAAAACTATGAGTTTACAAAACGATATCATGGAAGGTATCAAAACCGCCATGAAAGCTAAAGATACAGTTGCACTTGAATCGTTAAGAGCTGTTAAGTCGGCATTATTGCTTGCTCAGACAGAAACTGGTGCTAATGGAGAAATGACTTCTGAAGATGAGATAAAATTACTTCAGAGGCTTGTGAAACAACGTAAGGATAGTGCTAATATTTATATTCAGCAAGGGCGTCAGGATCTTGCAGATCCTGAACTTGAGCAGGCTGCTGTTATAGAGAAATTTCTTCCTGCCCAACTTAGTGAGGAAGAAGTTGAAGCTGTTGTAAAAAAGATAATTGCTGATAATGGATTTTCAGGAATGGGTGACATGGGCAAAGTAATGGGTGTAGTTTCTAAAGAGCTTGCCGGTACTGCCGATGGTAAAACCATTTCGAATGCTGTTAAAAAAGCATTAGCATAAACAATTTTTAGATAATTAGAATTTTGAATGATCTAAATTCTAATTATCTAAAAATTAAAAATCTAAATTTGGCCTCATGGCTCAACTGGATAGAGCACTGGATTTCGGCTCCAGCGGTTGGGGGTTCGAATCCCTCTGAGGTCACAGAAAGCCTGAAGCATATTTTAATTCCTTCAGGCTTTTTTATTTCGATATTATCTTACAATTATTTTTTAAATAAAAGTGTTAAAAAATAACTAAAGTTTGTATCTTTGAAATCTTAAAAGCCTGATTCATAGATTCTTGTTTTTCTAATTAATTTTGTACTCTGCTTTGGCAGTGTGAGTTTGTAAGCAATATTGGGAAGTTTTGTTTGCAAATGATTGATTTGTACAGGGTAGCCTACCCCCGGGATATCTCTTTTTATCGGCCGTTATGCGGTTTTATTAAATGAAGATTAGTTCTCTTTAATGTAAAGAGAAGAGTTTTTTTAAATTATTTATTTAAATAAATTCCCCATGAAAACACACCTTAAATTAACTGTTGTTTTATTTGTAGCTGTTGCTGCGCTTTTTTTGCTTATTTCCCGAAATCATAAAAGCTTTTCGGGAAGATCTAACAATGTGACTGTTTTAAATAACTCGTCTTCTGAGGTTTTAAAACAGACTAAAAAGGTTGATAGTCTGGAGTTTAAAAGGCTTATTTCGTATTTTAAGCTAAAGCGGGATGAATTTGATCCGTCAGGTACGATAAGGTATATGCCCGAAACTTCGCCAGAAAAACCTAAAGGTAATGCCATCTTTTGTTATTTTGATCAGACAGATGATCTGGTAGCTAATTTGCGATTGAGAATGCAGGTGGAGAATAAAGAGTGGCTCTTTTATAAGAGATGTCAATTTTTAATTGACGGTAAGATATTTGATTATATTCCTTCAAATATCGAATTTAATCAAGCCGGAACTGGTAATGTTTGCGAGTGGTTTGATAATGCTATTAACGAAAATAATTTCGTTATTGTTAAAGCATTGAGCAAAGCAAAAATTGCTAAAGTGAAGATTTTAGGTAGAAATTATGATAAAGTAATAGTTTTCACTGATAAAGATATTGCTTCTATAGATCATACACTGGAGCTATATTCAGCAATGAATGGCGAATTTGCATTTAATTAATGCAGTCAATATACTATATTTTAAGTAATAAACAAAAGGTTAACTTGTAAAGGGTTGTGTATGCTATGCTTTTTGTTTTTGAAAAACTTAACATTGTTATATTCATTAAAATGTTAATTTTATTAGTAGTAATAGAATTACTGTTAATTAATGATTTAGAAACATTGAATATACATTAGTAAAGTTTCCTCAAAAATAAAGTTTATGGCACAATCGACACAAAAAGACCAGGCTACCGAATCCAGTACAGATGTCAAACAGGCTCAAACAGATGCTGCTGTTCCAGTTGCACCCAAAGCAACACCGACGTCAGCTTCATCAACACGAAAGCCTTCCGGCACAACTACTACAGCTAAGCCTGTTGGAAGTTCAACGGTAAGAAAATCATCTACTGTAAAGTCAGATGCAACATCTGCTAAAGCTTCTTCAACAACACCGGCAAAATCTACTGCAGTTAAAACTACAGTTCCAAAATCAGCATTGGCTTCAAAGGTTGCTGCCTCTTCGGGACCTGATGAAAAGGTTGCTGTGAAAAAAACTCCGGTGAGGAAACCTGCTGTGAAAAAAGAAGTGGTTTCTGAAGCTGTTGTTCCGGAAATGAGTAAAGTGGAAGAAACTGTTTCATCGCAGATTACGGAAAAAGTCGATGTAACTGTCGGAGAAACAGTAAAGAAAGATAAGGATAAGAAATCCAAAGAAAAGAAAAAAGCCAGGGAAAAAGAGAAAAAAGCTAAGGCGAAGAAGAAAGAAAAGGATAAGAAGAAAAGAGCTAAAGCAAAGGCTAAAAAAGTTGAAGCAAAGAAAAAGGCTAAGGCTAAAAAGAAAGCTAAATCTAAGAAGAAAAAATAGTTGGTATCATGTACCGTTGAAAAGCAATCCTCTAGGATTGCTTTTTTGTTAATTTTTTAACACTTTATAATTTTTATATATATAATCCGTTACTATGTTTTAAGTAGGGAAGGATTATCTAATGAAGAGAACGATCATTTTATTACTGATTACAAGTGCTGTAATTTCAGTTAATGCTCAGGAAAAGATTATAATTGGAAAAGATACACTGGTGAATCAATCACGTGTCAATGTAAAGCCATTTTATAAGGAATTAATTGTGCCGGGTGTTTTGGTAGGTTATGGTGTGCTGGGATTTGTTAATGCAGGTGTTAAGGATGTTAACGTGGCAATCAAATCGGAGGTAAATGAGCATGTTGATAAACAAATCAGTATAGACGATTATACACGTTATTTACCTGTTGTATCGGTCTATGCCCTGAATGTAGCCGGTATTAAGGGAAAACACAATTACAGAGATCTTACAATAATCACTGCTACATCAAGTATGATAATGGTTGGTTCTGTAATGGGGCTAAAATCATTATGTAGAGTTGAACGGCCGGATGGCAGCACTGACAATTCATTTCCCTCAGGCCATACTGCTACCGCATTTGCCGGAGCTGAAATTTTATGGCAGGAATATAAAGATATTTCTCCGTGGTACGGATTCGCAGGTTATATTGTTGCAACGGGTACTGGAATGTTACGCATTTATAACGACAGACACTGGCTTACAGATGTGGCGGCAGGAGCAGGAATAGGTATACTCAGTACCAAGCTTGCTTATATATTGCATCCTTTTATACAAAAACAATTATTTGGGAGTTCTGAAGAAAAGAAAGTATCAGTCCTGGCAATGCCTTTTTATAATGGGCAACAGGCAGGATTAAGTGCCGTGATTAAAATATAAAAGGCTGTTCCAATCGGAACAGCCTTTTTAGTTAAAGTCTAATTGTATTAGTGTTTGATCACTTTTACATTTGCTTTAGCTCCTTCAGCGCTTACTTGCAGAATATATGTTCCTGAAGCAATATTTGAAAGATCGATTTGAGCAGTATTGCTATTTACACTCTTCTCGATTACAGTCTGACCAAGTAGATTAATCACCGCAATTTTTGAAATAGAAGATGTATTAGATACCGTTATGTAATCTTTAGCGGGGTTAGGGTAAACAGATAAATTCGAGAATTTAAAGTCATCCCTTCCTGTAACCTCACTAACAGTTACCGCAAAATAATCACTTTCACAAGCAGAAACGATTTGGGTTGCATAATAAGTAACACCTTCCTCTAAAAGAGTATCTGAGCTAACACCAGTATAAATGCCTTCTTCTAAAATATACCATTGAATTGTTGCGTCATTATCAGTAGTCAAAGTAAGGTCTGAAAGCGTATCTCCGGCTACATAGGTTTGAGTTGAAGAACCTGTTGGCGCATCCGGTATAGCGTTTATGGTTACGTTAACAGCAGTAGCAGTACTAGTACAAGTACCTACAGTTTGCGTTACATAATAAGTGCCGGTTTCAAGCACTGTAGTTTCAGCAATTGGAAGTCCGTCTTCAGTTGCATACCATGTTAAAGTACCTTCACCATCTCCGGTAGCAACAAGTTCAGCTGCTGTAACACCTGTACAGAATTCCTGAGACTGAGCAGCTGGTGCGTTTACAGTGTTTATAATAACCTCAAATTCTGTTGTAGTACTTTCACACTGGTTAAGTGTTTGTGTTACATAATATGTGCCTGCTGCAAGAACTGTAGAAGGTGTAAGTGTATTACCTCCAATAGTAGAATACCAGTTAAGCGTAGCATTTGTGTCAGCTGTGGCAACTAAATCTTCTACTGTAGCTCCTGCGCAGAAAGTTTGTGCGTTTACAGTTGGTGCATTTACAGTATTTACAATAACCTGAATTTCTGTTGCAGTACTTTCGCACTGGTTAAGTGTTTGTGTTACATAATATGTACCTGTCTGTAGAACTGTTGCAGCGTCTAAAGCACTTCCTCCTACGGTAGAATACCAGTTAACAGTAGCGCCAGTAGCGTTGGTTACCATAAGATTTTCAACTGTAGCGCCTGCGCAGAATGTTTGGTCATCGGCTCCCGGAGCTACAGTAGTGTTAACAACAACTGCTACTGCCGTAGATGGGCTAACACAGTTGTTTAGTGTTTGTCTTACATAGTAAGTACCTGTTATAAGTAATGTGTTAGCAGAAATAGCTGTTCCGTCTTCTGTTAAAGACCATTCTACTGTTGCATCTGCAAGTGTAGTGGCTGAAAGCTCTGATGCTACAGCACCTGTACAGAATGTCTGCGCTGTTGCTGTTGGCGCAGCTGTACTGTTAACCACTACTGTTACAGTTGTAGCGGTACTTTCGCAAGAGTTAAGCGTTTGTGTAATGTAATATGTTCCTGATGTAAGTGCCGCTGTAGATGCTAATTCAGTACCTCCTTCGGTTGCTGACCATTTGAATGTAGCTCCTGCAAGTGTTGTAGCCTGAAGATTAGCTACTGTAGCACCTAAACAGAATGTTTGTGTTGCAGTAGCTGTTGGAGCAGCAGTTGAATTTACAGTAACTGTTACAGATACCGGAGTACTCGTACAGGCGTTTAATGTTTGGGTTACAAAATATGTTCCTGAAGCAAGCTGTGTAGTTGTAGCAAGTGCAGTTCCGCCTTGTGTAGCTGACCATGTAAATGTACCTCCAGCAACACCCGTAGCTGAAAGGTTTGCTACAGTCGCTCCAATACAGAATGTTTGCGCAGTTGCTATAGGTGCCGGAATTGTATTGATGGTTACGGTTACTTGTGTAGCAGTACTAGTACATGTACCAACAGTTTGTGTTACAAAATAAGTGCCCGATGTAGCAACGGTTGTTCCTGCAATAGCAGTTCCTCCCTGAGTTGCAGACCATGTGAAAGTAGCACCTGTTGCTCCCGTAACTGTAAGTTGACTGAAGGTTGTACCGCTACAATGTGTTTGAGCAGCGGCAGAAGGTGGATTTACAGTAGTAGTTGTAAGGGCTACTGATGTTGCCGGACTTGTACAGCCGTTTAAAGTCTGAGTTACGTAGAAAGTACCGGTAGTTACTGCAGTAGTTCCTGTAATAGCAGATCCACCTTGTGTTGCAGACCAGGTAAAAGTAGCACCTGTAGCGCCTGTTACAGCCAGTTGGTTAAATGTAGTTCCCATACAAACGGTTTGAGCAGCAGCAACCGGAGCATTTACAGTATTTACTGTAACAGCAACAAGAGTTCTTGTGCTCTCACATGAATTAAGTGTTTGAGATACATAGTAGTTGCCGCTTGCTAAAGCTGTTGTAGTAGGTTGAGCTGTGCCTCCAGCCGGAATTGTGTACCAGTTTAATGTGGCGCCGGAAACTGCTGTTGCATTTAGGTTAGCAATTGTAGCGGGACCGCATACAGTTTGCGTTGCAGCAGCTGCTGGGGCAGACGGTGCAAGGCAGGTAGTCATGAAAGTGCCTCCGATATATGCTGAACTACAAATTGTGTTAGTAGCTTTAACTCTGAAGAAATAGTTAGTTAATGGAGAAAGTCCTGTGACATTTTTTGAAGTTCCTGTAGTTACTGTAAAAGGAGAGCCTGTTACAGGTGTAGTCATAGCTGCATCCGAGTATACTTCTACAGTGTAAGATGTAGCAACTGCACTTGTAGCTGTTAATGTCCAGTTTATAGTTGCATTGTCTCCGGCTGGTGTTGTTGTTACAGTTGCCATAACCGGGCATTCATCAACTTGTTTTCCTGATACTGCAAAAATATTAGGAACCGGTGAAGTTGCACCGGTAGAAGTTTTAGTAATTTCTATTGATGCAACGACTTTTGTTTGGTTTTCGGCCAATACCGGAATGTCAATATAGAATACCTTAGAGGCTCCGGTTTCAGGTGTTCCGGTATTATCAGCTCTGTTTACACGCCCAATGCTGCTTATAAGTGCAGGTTGAGCGGTTGATGAGCTTCCATACCAATCGGTAAGAGTGGTCGTTGTTATTGGAGTTTGCGATGAACCGTCCTGAAAGTTTATTTTAGAAGTAATTGTAGATGAACCACTTCCTGATGTAACAGCAAGATAAACGTTGGTAAGTTTTTTTGGAGTTGCCAGAGTAAGGGTTCCAACCTGGTTTTGTGCAGGTAATCTTAATGAGTTATTTGCTGAATAATCTGCAAATAAGAAACTTAATGCAGGTATTGCTGTTGTAGTCATAGTTCTGCTAAGAGGTAGTCCAACTGTTGCAACACTTCCTGCAATTCTTTCATAATTGATAGCCATATATGCGTTATTTACCGCATCGATGTCATTAGTTGTAGAAGTTTTTGCAATACCGGTTCCATTAGCGATAACATCGTCAGTAAATCCGGTTACTGTAAATGGAGTGTAATTGTTTTGTGCTGTGAAGCTGGATACCGCTGACCAGGTACTTGTGAAACAAGCTGCTGTCTGGGTTTTTACTCTATAATAATAAGTTACGCCATTTGTTAATCCCGTCAGGTTATAGCTTGTCGCAGGAGAAGTAACTGTTATAGCAGAACCAAATTGATTGCTTAAGCTACTGTCTGTGTAAACTTCAACAGTATATGTTGCTGCAGCACCATTTTTACCAACTACTGATGACCAGTTTAAAGTTGCTGATGTACTTGTAATGTTACTTGCACTTGCATTTACTACTGCATTGGCACAGGTAAGTCCATCTGCTGTAGCAGCCGTTGTACTATAAATAGGGCCTAAACATGAAGCGCCTCCATCATTATAAGCGTATAGGAAATAATAGTAGTGTGTGTTGGGAGCTGCAAAATCCACTAATCCTGCAATAGTTGCAGCGTTAGCTATCACAATTCCGCCGCCAAAGTTGGTGCCCACGGCATAAACAGTTTTGTTTACAGGAGCCTCTGTTAATGTGGTTTCTGTACTACGAATCAACAAATAGTTTGTTGGAGGAGTTGATGAACTCGCCGTTAGTGTCATACCTGTTGTGGTAGGTAGTGTTATGGCAAGCATAGGTGTTGCCGGAGCAGTACAGTCAGCCGGTGTTGGAACAACTGCTATCGTGTAGTCTTCGATGTCGCTATATGAAAGGTTTCCACATGCAGTGATAGTGGTTGAGCTGCTTGAACTTCTTACTCTTAATCTGTAATTTCCTGTTGGTGTACCTGCAGGAATTGTAATTGTACCGCTAAATGCTGCAGGCCCTGCGGCAAGAGTTGTAACGGTTTCATTTGCGTCATCAAAATCACCATCACCATTCCAGTCGGCAAACAATACTATTTTGGTACTTGAAGTACCATAGCGGGTTCCATTAAAGTTAAATGTAGTTCCGGCTGCTTTAGATACAATTTGTGAACTAAAATTGCCGTAGCTGTTTGAGGTAGGAGTTGTATTATTGATATTGGTGTAACCACCTGTTGTAGTAAAATTCGATATGTAATACAAAGTAGTGTTAGTGGTTGTCGCAGAACAATAGGCGGGTGTAAATGTGCCTGTCACATAATCAGATGAACATGTTCCGTTATTAGCTCTTACTCTGTAATAATATGGAGTGTCAAGAGTAAGTCCGGTAACAAGCTGAGAAGTTCCTGTAAGACCAGTAAAAGGAGATCCCGGTGCTTGTATTGTGTAGGCTGCATCTGTATAAACTTCAACAGTATAAGTTACTGATCCACCTGATGTGCCTGTTCCTCCCAGCGTCCAGTTGACAGTCGCTGAAGTAGTTGAGTTAATAGTCGAACTTGCAGACGCAAGATATGGGCAAGGAGATACTAGCCTTCCTGAAACTGCAAAAATGTTAGGGATTTTACTTTCGGTGGCATTTGTGACAGTTTTTGTAAACTTGATTGCATTAACCAGCTTAGTCTGGTTCGCGGCATCAATATTTAATGTTAGCTGAAATATCCTAAAGTTATTAGGAGTTCCTGATGCAACACCAGTTGTTCTTTTTACCCTTCCTATTCCGGTTACAATTACCGGAGGGTTTGAAGCAGAGGTGTCATCCCAGTTTATAGCGCTTAATCCTGTTACGATTTGTGTAGATGAATCTGCAAATTGAATCTCTGCATCAAATGTAGAGGTTCCGTCTCCGGATGCCACTGCTAAATAAATATTGTATAGCGAAGCAGGCTGTGACAGAGTTAGCGTGCCAAAGTCCCCTGTAGCTGATAATCGTAAAGAATTGTTGGCTGAATAATCCTGTAAGATATAGTTAAGACCTGTTACGTTTGGACTCGTAAGTCCTCTGCTTAAAGGAAGTCCGTAAGTCAAATCTGCATCGGTAGCATTTAATTTATAATCTCTCGACATGTATGCAAAATTTGCACTTGTATTTGTGTTACTGTCTACGGAGTTTGTTGTAGTGTTTAGAGGAGAACCTACTCCGTTAGCTATAACATCGTGGTTAAATCCGGTAACATCAAGAGGTGTAAGTCCCATCTGAGCAACAAAGCTTCCTGTGGCAAAATCAGTACAGGCGGCATCGTTTGTTTTTACTCTGTAATAATAGGTTGTGCCATTTGCTAGTCCGCTTAATGCATAGCTAGTGCCTGTTATAGCAGGGTAAACACCAAAAGGAGCTGTAAAGCCAGCGTTAGTGTGTACTTCCAGCGTATATGTGGCTGTAGGGTAGGCTGCAACCGGATTCCAGTTGATTTTTGCCGAAGTTGAAGTGATGTTGCTTACTCCTGCAATGGCAGGGGCACATTGTGACCGGGCATTTATCCCGCTAAACAGCATCGCTGCAAAGAATAGTTTTGGGATTAAATTTTTCTTTCCGGTGAGCAAAAATTTACTCATCGAATCAGGTAGTTTTAGGTTCATAAATAACAATGATAATGTTAATACAATAGTAATGATTTAAAAAATTTGTTATCAAATTGGAAATTTAACGATTAAAGGGTTTTTAAAATCGACGAACTACCTCTTTGGTTTAAATATCACAACATTGTTAATTTATGTTAATAAAATATTGACTGTCAGTTTAGTAGTTTACTTACAGGCTTTTTGTTTTTAATGATTAAATACAGAAACGATTTTTGTCTTTTTTAATATACTTATGGTTTATCCAAAATAAAATGCACGAAAGTTGCGATTTTAACATATCTGAATTTTTATATGAGTTTTTTTTCTGTAGATAAATTCTTTAGTAAAAAAACCGATTTACAATTCATAATAGCTTTTTGAGTAATAATTTTGAATATGGTTTGTAAGGTATTGTCTAATATATTGTTGTGCAAAAATCATGAAACAGTTTAAAAGTGGTTTAAAAATGAATAAAACTGCGGTTTTAGCATTATTTTTATTTGTTGTTTGATTTATATTATGGATCCTTGTCATGAGGATACCTGACGTAATAAAAAAGCTCTCCATTCAGAGAGCTTTTTTAAAAGTATTTTAGGCGATTGGATTTATGGCCTGTTTCCTGTTGCCAATCTGTATAGCACTCCAATAATTGCTAATACTAATAATATATGAATAAGGCTTCCTACTGCTTCGCCAAATCCAAAATATCCTACTGCCCATCCTATTAAAAGGATTACTACTATTAACCAGATTAAATCTCTCATAACGTTATATTTTAAATTAGTTAGTGAGATAAAATTACTTCATTAAGAGCAGGGGTGTTAATTAATTAAGAATCCTTTAATAGCCAAAAATTTCTTAATAAAATTGAGTCGTAAATAAAATGATTAAAAACAGGAGTGTAGAAGTTTTAATTAAGTATTTTTGTGGTTGTTATAGAATAAATTTCATGCAGACTCCAATAAAGATTGCTGTTGTTGGTTCAGGACTTGTCGGATCACTACTTGCAATATACCTAAAAAGGGCTGGGCATACCGTTCATGTGTATGACAGAAGCCCGGATATTCGAAAAATAAATTTCTCTGGAAGGTCAATAAATCTTGCTATGTCTAATCGCGGCTGGAGAGCCCTTGATGATCTTGGTCTTGGAGATACAATACGCGAAATAGCGATTCCTATGGATAAAAGGGCTATTCATCTGGTAGATGAACCTTTGAGTTATCAGCCTTATGGTAAGGAGGGGGAATGCATTTATTCTATTTCCCGCGGGGTTCTTAACAGACAGATGGTAACTTTGGCGGAAGCAGAAGGCGTTGAGTTCTTTTTTGAAAGTCGTGTTTGGGATGTAACGATGGCAGATGCAACCCTTCATACAGGTGAAACTGAAAAGGGACCATGGGATGATCTTAAATATGATATGGTCTTTGGAGCTGATGGTGCATTTTCAAGAATACGTCATAGAATGCAGCGTCAGAATATGTTTAATTACTCGCAGGAGTTTTTGAATACAGGTTACAAAGAATTGAATATTCCGGCTAATCCTGACGGAACGCATAAGCTGGATAAAAACTCTTTCCACATTTGGCCAAGGCATGATTTTATGCTCATTGCAATGCCAAATCTTGACGGTAGTTTTACCTGTACCTTATTCATGCCTTTTGAAGGGGAGAATTCATTCGAATCTTTAAAGGACAAAGAGACGCTTGAAGCTTTTTTTGCTAAACATTTCCCTTCAACTATAGAGGTGATACCAAATTTGGTGGAAGATTTTTTCAAAAATCCTACAAGTACACTGGTAACGATGAAGTGTTATCCGTGGACATTTGAAGATAAGGTAGCGCTTATAGGTGATGCTGCCCATGCTATTGTGCCTTTTTATGGACATGGTATGAATGCAGGCTTTGAGGATATTACTATTTTGAGTCAGTTAATGGAACAGTATGGTGATGACTGGAAAACTATTTTTCAGGAATATCAAAAAAGCAGAAAGCCAAATGCTGACGCCATAGCTGAATTGTCGTATCGCAATTTCATGGAAATGCGTTCGAAAACAGCTGATGCCAAATTCCTTTTACAGAAAAAGATTGAAAAACACTTTTCGGAAAACCACCCTGATAAATGGCTTCCTTTATATAGTAGAGTAACATTTAGCTTTAGGCCTTATGCCGAAGCGCTTGCAATAGGTGACCATCAAAAGGCAATTATGGACGAGGTTATGCTGATGCCTGATATTGAGAGTAAATGGGATACACCGGAAGTTGAAGCCAGAATACTCGAGTTGCTTACGGCTAAATAAGGGTAATCATTTTTTAAACATAAAGTATACTGCTAGCACTAAAAATACAAGTCCTATTACGTGATTCCAACGGAAGTGTTCGTCTTTGAAGAATAATAGCATGAAAGCTAAAATACTATTAATGTGATTACTTCCTGAATTACTTTGAGCTGCATCAAGGAAAAAGGACTGCCGTTATCTTTATATCCTATGTTATTAGCAGGGACCTGAAAAAAGTACTCAAAAAGGGCTAATCCCCAGCTTATAAATATGACCGCAATCAATCCGGGGTTGCCAAACCATTTCATTTCTTTGAATTTAAAGTGTCCATACCATGCAAGTGTCATGAATATATTAGACAAGATTAACAGGATAATAGTAGTTAAGGCTTTCATAAGGTAGAAATGACTTTAAGGTGGGTAGCTAAAACGATTTAAAGTTTAAAAATTAGCTGAAATTAAGGCTCAAAAGCCAGTGTTAATTTAAAATTAAGCTTTAAAATCAATATATGGCTAAAAATTAATAGTACTGCACAATAAATCGGTTAGATTTGTGTTATTTATAATTAATCTATATTAAATTCAAATAATTAACAATTAGTAACGGGTTTGAATTGGAAAAATTAAACAATGTATAGTGAATTAGTGTAAAGTAATGGTTTTGCAATGTTTATCTTTACAATAAATTATTGTTAAGAATTGATAAAAAAAACCATTTTATTTTTTTTTATGGCTTAATGCTATAAATTTGCCAATCTTATACAAAGAAAATTTTAACAATAAGAAACTATTATTAAAAAATCAGAAAACTTAATTTTTAAAAAAAATGGCAAACGCATCTATTCAGAAGGTTGAGAAAAAGGAATCAGGATCAGGATCTAACATTTTCGCTGGAGCAGCGATGATTTTATGTATCGTAGTAGGTATCCTGGTATGGAAATTTATTATGGGAGCACCTTCAAACTTCCAGGACAATAATCCAGAGGGTCACCCACTACCGGGTAACTACCTTGCAATGGTTTATAAAGGAGGGTATGTAGTACCTGTGCTTATGGGACTTTTCCTTATGGCAGTGGTATTCTCAATCGAGCGTTTCTTCGTTATCAGCAAAGCTTCAGGTAAAGGTAACGTTGAGGCTTTCCTAAGAAAAGTTCAAACTCAAATCTCTAACGGTAACATCAACGAAGCTATGGCTGAGTGTGATAAACAACAAGGTACTGTTGCTAATGTTGTAAAAGCAGGTTTATTAAAATACGAAGAGGTTAAAAGAGAAGGTTTTGACAGCGAAAGAGCTGAAGCTGCTATTCAGCAGGAAATCGAGCAGGCTACTTCACTAGAGATGCCAATGCTTGAGAAAAACCTTGTGGTTATCTCTACACTAGTATCAGTTGGTACGCTTATGGGTCTATTAGGAACGGTAACAGGTATGATCAAGGCGTTCTCTGCTCTTGGTGCAGGTTCTACTCCGGATTCATCTCAGCTTGCAAATGGTATCTCTGAAGCACTTATCAACACTGCTACAGGTATTGGTACGTCTGCGCTATCAATCATTTTCTACAACATCTTTACGTCTAAAATTGACAAACTTACTTACTCTATTGATGAGGCTGGATTCACAATTGTACAAACGTACAGAAGATTCAGATCTCGTGCTAACCAGGCATAATTCAATAGTAGAAGTATAACAATATATGGGTTTTGAAAGTGCATATTGCATGCACTTTCAGCTAGTCCATAGCTAATAAAAATCAATAATGGCTAAAGTTAAAATATCAAAGAAGAGCACCAGGATTGACATGACCGCGATGTGTGACGTGGCATTCCTACTGCTATCGTTCTTTATTATGACAGCTACCGCAAAGCAGCCTGAGCCAAAACCGGTTGATACGCCGGCTTCAACGGTACTTGAGAAATTACCGGAAGAGGGTGTGGCTACTATTACGATAGGTGATAAACAGGTGTTCTTTACCATCCCTCGCGATGCGAGAAAAGGAACGCTTGAGCGTATTTCTACTGAATATAAAATTCCTTTCTCTGAAGAAGAATACAAAGCTTTTACAAGTATGGAGGGTTTTGGAGTTCCACTTAATCAGCTTAAAGGTCTTCTTGCTCTTGAGCCTGCAAAAAGAAATGAAGGTAATCTTCAGAAAGGTATACCTTATGATTCAGTAAATGATCAGTTAGGTAACTGGGTTAAATTTGCAAGACAGGCGCATAAACAACTTCAGGAGGAAAAAATCCAGGCTGGAGAACTAGCGCCTGAGAAACTGAAGGATCTTGATATCGCTATTAAAGGTGATGCTAAAGAAGATTATCCAACTGTAAAAAGGGTAATTGATATCCTGCAGGAACAAAAGAAAAACAGGTTCTTCCTTGTAACCGGTTTAAGAGACGAAAACTTTTAATTTTATAAACACACTATAAAATGGCAGAATTAAATACCGGCGACGGCGGTGGCAAGAAAGGCGGCAAGGTAAGAAGTAAAAAATCGAATCCGGGTGTTGACTTAACAGCGATGGTGGATTTGGCTTTCCTTCTTATTACGTTCTTCATGCTTACAACAACGCTGTCCAAGCCGCAGTCTATGCCGCTTGCAATGCCGGATAAAGATGTAGACCAACCTAAGAAACCTGATAATTTCAAAGTTGATGAATCAAGGCTTATGACTATTCTGGTTGGTAAGGATAATAGGATTTTGTGGTACAGAGGTAGGTTTGAAGCTCCTGTTGAGGCACCTACTGAGGCTGCATTTGGTAAGGATGGTATCCGTAAGGACCTGATTAAACAAATTGCTATCGGTAAGGCTATTGCTGAAAGAGATGGTAAAAAAGATCAGGGGCTTATCGTGAATATTAAAGTATGTGATAAGGCAAGTTATAAAAACCTTGTTGATATACTAGATGAGATGGCGATAACACACCCCCAGCTTTATGCTATCGGTGATATTACTCCAGGAGAAATTGACCTTTTAACTAAATCAGGCATGTACTAGTCTGAAAGTTATTTAAAAAATAATTATATGTCAAAACTGAATATTTTTAATAAGTCATGGGTTGATATGGTCTTTGAAGGCCGTAACAAGGCGTATGGAGCTTACCAGCTTCGTACCGAAAACCCAAAGACTACTGTAAAGGCACTTATCATTGGGGCAATATTATTTACTTTTCTTATCTCAACACCTATGATTGCAGATAAGTTAGGTGATCTTGCTGCAAAAGAAAAAGAAAGTGATGTGGATAAGGTAATCGAGGTAATTGATATTCCGCCACCGCCTGAAGAAGAGCCGCTTCCACCGCCACCGCCACCAGTAGAACAGGTACAAGCTCCAAAATCTATTGTGGAAGAGGTGAAATTCAAACCACTTGAGGCTGCTAAAAAAGAAGAAGTGCCGGATGATCCACCGAAAACGGAGCAGTTTAAAGAAGCTGATCCAAGTTCAAGGAACGCTGAGGCTAGCCCAACTGGTGATGTTAACATCGGTAAACCATCAGGTGATCTTGATAAAGGAGTTGAGGCTCCGGATAACACGGTTTATAACTCTGCAGGTCTACAGGTTCAGCCTGAATTCCCAGGAGGTATACAGGCTTTCTATGGTTATGTAATGAAAAACTTTAGAACACCTGAACTTGAGCAGGATATGACAGCTAAGATCTATGTTTCTTTCGTAGTTGAGAAAGACGGTAGTATTACAGCTATCAAGATTTTGAGAGATCCGGGTTATGGACTTGGTAAAGAAGCGGAACGTGTACTTAAGTCAATTAAGACTAAGTGGAGTCCGGGTATCCAAAACGGAAAACCGGTTAGGGCTTCTTACAATCTTCCTATTACGATCAATATTAAATCATAAGGAATCTGGGATGCTTTCAAGAAGACAATCTCAGGAAGACACTCAGAAATCGCCCATAAAGCGATTTCTGTTTGTTTTAGGTATGCTGTTTTTTATGCTATACCTTGCACTTGGCCTTACACTGATATTCTGGAAAACGATTCCGCTTAATATCACTTATAATGGCAGACTGGCCTTTGGAATACTGCTTATTGCTTATGCTTTTTTCAGGTTTATCAGGCTATGGCAAAACAGGTAATTCATAGTATTACAATGAAACACACGTATAAAATATTTGCTTCTCTTTTAATTGTTGTTTCTGTTTTTTCATGTAAAGATGAAAAAGCTACAGGCGAGAAAAAAATAGAAGAAACACTTACTTCGGGCACTACAACTATTCTTGTCGATAATACGGTTGAGCCTGCTGTTGATGATATATTACAAGTTTTTCATAGTGTTTACCCAAGGGCTCATATTACTCTTGTAAACAAATCAGAAACTGAAGTAGTAAAAGATCTTGTAGAAAATAAAGCAGGAGTTGCAGTTATGTCAAGATTGCTTACTGATGAGGAAAATGCTTATTTTGTTAAACGTAAGATCACTCCACAAATTACTCAGTTTGCTAGTGATGCAGTAGCCTTTATTACTAATAAAGCTGCTAAAGACACTGTAGTAGAACTTAATGAAATTTTAAAGCTTGTTAAAGGCCAAACTTCAGATAAAGTTCAGAAATTAGTATTTGATAATGCTAATTCAAGTACCGTAGGTGTACTCTTAAACATTGCCGGAGTTAAGCAACTTCCTTCTCAAAATATTTATTCGCTTAAAACAAATGAGGAAGTTATTCGTTATGTACACGACAATCCCGGTTCAATAGGTGTTGTTGGTGTAAACTGGTTGTCACAGCCAACGGCAGAAATGTCTAAAATTGTGTCAGATGTCACTGTTTTGGCAGTTGATAATGTTAAAATTGACAAAAGTGTCAAAAGGTACTATAAGCCTACTCAGAGCAATATAGCCACGGGTTCTTACCCCTTAATACGCAAAGTTTATATGTTAAATTACAGCGGTAAAGATGGCTTAGGCATGGGTTTTGCAACTTACATAGGTGCATTCGAAGGCCAGCGCATTATTTTAAAAACTGGTTTGCTTCCGGTTAAGCTTCCTTACAGGGAGATTGAAGTGACTAATTAATAGTGCATATAAATTTGAACAAGTAGAATTATAAAATAATACAAATGAAAGAGTTGAAATTTCTCGGTTTATCATTGTTATTTTTTGGCGTTGCATCCGCACAGGATGTAAACGAAGCAAAGAAAGCTATTGATGCCGAACAATACCAAAAAGCAAAAACAATATTAAATTCGCTTATCTCATCTTCACCGGATGAAGGAAAAAACTACTTCTTTTTAGGGGATGTCTACCTTAAGCAAACGGAGCAGGATTCTGCTGCGATTTTCTTTAACAAAGGTAAAGCGGTTAAAAATAATGCCGAATTCAATAATATCGGACTTGGACAGATAGATCTAAATGCCGGAAATACTGCTGCGGCTCAGGCTAAATTTGATGCTGTAGAAAAAGAATTAGGAAAAAGAGATGTTGAGCAGCTTATATATATTGGTCGTGCTTATATCAATGCTGAAAAACCGGATTATGCTAAAGCGATAGCTGTTTTAAACAAAGCTGTTGCTAAAGATTCTAAATCGGCTCAGGCTTATCTTAGCTTAGGTGATGCTTACTACGGTGAAAGAAAACAAAGCGAAGCATATTCTGCTTATCGTAATGCACTACTTTATGACAGTAGCTTGTTAAGAGCTAAGCTTCAGATGGCAGTTATCACTAAAAACACCAGAGTTGCTTTCCCTGAAGCAATTAAGGCTTTTGATGCTATCGTTGCTTCAAATCCTAATTATGGTCCGGTATATAGGGAGCTTGCTGAGACATATTATATCTGGGGTGTAACTGAACCTGCTAAGAAAAAAGAGTACAATGCTAAAGCGCTTTCATACTATGAAAAATACATGACACTTACGGATTACTCTCTTAACTCTCGTATGAGACGTGCTGATTTCCTTTTGCTTACAGATGATTATAAAGGTCTTGAAGCTGAAGCGCTGAAGATGCAGCAAATGGATAAAGTTAATCCGAGAATACTTCGTTACCTTGCTTATTCTCAATATGAGAATGGTAAGTATGCTGAAAGTTCAGCTTCGATGAAAGAATGGATCGCTAAAGCTGATCCTAAGCGAATCATTGCGCGTGATTACCTTTATTTAGGTCTTTCTAACCTTGCATCAAGCGTTGGTCAGGATGCTCAGGGTAATGCAATAATTACTAATCAGGCTGCTTTTGATGAAGCAATTGCTAATATTCAGAAAGCTGCTCAAACAGATATCAACATCACAAATGAGTTTGGGGCTGTAGGTCAGAAACTATTCAAACAGAAACTTTATGGCCCTGCGGCTGTTGTTTACGGAGTTGCTACAACAAATCCGGATAATAAAAACCTGATGGCTGATAATTTCTTCTACGCGTATTCTTTGTATTTTGATCACGTAAACAAATCGGCAGAGGCTCAAAAAGGTAATGTTGAGAACCTGAAAAAAGCAGATACTGCTCTTGCTAAAGTAATAGAACTTAATGCTCAGTCTCAGGATGCTTATCTTTACAGAGCTAAAGTAAACAGATATATTCAAACTCCTGAGGCTCTAAAAACTATGGCTGAATCATATGATAAATATATCGAGATTGTTAACGCTGCAGGTCAGGCTGAAGTAACAAAACAGAAAAAGAACTTGCTTGATGCTTATTCAAATGCAGGTGCTTACTATGCTGTAACTGACAAAACAAAAGCTACAGAATATTTCAATAAGGCACTTGCCCTTGATCCAAATGATGAGTATGTAAAAGGACAACTTAAGTCTTTAAAATAATATATCTTCATAATACTAAAACCGGTGGCATTGCCATCGGTTTTTTATTTGCTTAAAATAAAGGGATTAATGCTTATCTTTGCACCCTGTTTGAAATATCATGCTGAAGAAGGAAATACAAATACAGGTCGAAAAAGGAGAGATGCTTCCATTAATGGAAGAATTCTATACCATTCAGGGAGAGGGTTACCATACAGGTACAGCTGCTTATTTTATTCGTGTGGGTGGTTGCGATGTTGGCTGCCACTGGTGCGATGTAAAAGAAAGCTGGAATGCAGAGCTTCATCCGCCTACTGAGACTGATGTTATAGTAGCTAATGCTGCTAAATATTGCAAAACCATTGTGGTAACCGGAGGTGAGCCACTTACCTGGGATATGGGGCCGCTTACCTCAAAACTTAAAGCTGCTGGTTTAAGAGTACATATAGAAACTTCGGGTGCTTATCCTTTGTCAGGAACATGGGACTGGATTTGCCTTTCGCCTAAAAAAACGAAACTACCTACAGATGATGTTTATGCACATGCACACGAGCTGAAGGTGATAATTCACAATAAACACGATTTCATTTTTGCCGAAGAGCAGGCTGCTAAAGTTAATGGAAATGCTATACTTTTCCTTCAGCCGGAGTGGAGCAAAAAAGAAGAAATGACCCCGCTTATTGTTGATTATGTAATGAATAATCCTAAATGGAGGGTGTCTTTACAAACACATAAGTATCTTAATATTCCGTAAATTCAATTAACAACCAATATGAAAAAACTATTTTTAACATTGATCGTGCTTTTTGCAGCACAGGTAACTTTCGCTCAGGATGCTTTTAAACAAGATATCGTGAAATATCTTAATCTTAGCGGACAGCGTAAAACTTTTGAACTACTTGTGAAAGATCTTTCAAGCCAGATTCCGGTTGAGAAACAAGCTGACTTTAAAAAAGACCTTAATGCTTCTCTTGATGATTTGATGAACAAAATGGCTGATATTTACATGACAGAGTTTACTCATGAAGATATCAAAGCTGTAATTAAATTTTATGAGTCTCCGGTAGGTAAAAAGCTTACTGATAAATCAGCAGTGCTTTATGAAACAGGAAATGCTGTTGGCCAGGAATGGGGAATGGGACTTCAGACTATGCTGATGAAATACATGCAATAAGCAGTAATTGAGATATAAAAAGAGCGGTTTTAAAACCGCTCTTTTTTATTTTAGGTGTGTTATCTTTGCCAGATAATCATAATGTTCACCTTCAAGTATCAGTTCGCAATTCAATCCATTGGCATGTGCTGCGTTTTGCAGGGTATTGTAGTCTACATATAACCATGGAAAAGTATCTTCTTTCTCATTCTTATAAGTTAGTGTAAAGGTCAATTCACCATAATAACTTTCTGAGGGAATCCATTTTCCTCCGTCTTCATCTTCATCAAACATATAGATGATATCTGAGGAATCAATCAGTATCTGTCCGCCATCAGTCAAAAGTGATTTTAGCTTTTGTAAATAAGCTGAGATCTTAGAAAGCTTTTCAAAAATTCCTGTTCCATTCATTAATAGAAGGATAGTGTCAAACTTTTCATCTTCTATTTTCAGCATATTTTCTACTCTGGCATTATTTAGCCCACGTAACCTGCATGCTTTAATTGCATTTGGCGAAATATCAATAGACGTCACATTCAGTTTCTTTTCGTTTTGCAGATATATCGAATGGCTGCCGGCTCCACAGCCGATATCCAATACTTTGCCTTTTGCCAATTGTAGTGCCTTCTGTTCAATCTTTGGCATTTCCTTGTAGCCCCTGAAAAGATAAGCGACACTCATTTCATCTTCTTCTGATATTGAAGTTTCGGTGATAATGTCTTCCGGAGAATTTCCGGTTTGATAGTCTAATATTGCTTTTCCAAAAAGGTCTTTCATTTTTTTATACTTTTGCCTGATGATTGATAAATGCCCTGCGTGATGGATAACTTTTTAAAGCAGCTTCCAAAGCTTGCCAAAGATAAGCATAACGAAAACAAAAAGTTTTTTGATAAGCTTAAAAAGAAAGCACCTAAAAATTTAGATTATATTATGCAGGAGTTGCATGATAAAGAATTTAAAAGAACAGATTGTCTTACCTGTGCCAATTGTTGTAAGACAACAGGTCCGCTTTTTACCATTGCCGACATCGAACGCATTTCTAAACATTTTCGCCAAAAGCCACAGCAATTTATTGAGCAATATCTTCGTGTAGATGAGGATAACGATTATGTATTGCAAAGTGTACCCTGTACTTTTTTGGATAGCGAAAATTACTGTATGATATATGATGTTCGTCCAAAAGCATGTCGTGAGTTTCCTCATACAGACAGGAAGAAATTCCAGCAGATATCAAATCTGACTCTAAAAAACGTTGCAATATGTCCTGCGGCTTACAATATCGTAGAGGAAATGAAAAAGAAAATTGTTTAGTTTTGTTTCTTGAGTAATTTAGATATGTCACAATTTACATCTTTAAAACCAATACTCTATACCAGAGCGCTAACTGATACGGTAAAATTTTATACAGAAGTTCTGGGTTTTGTATGTTTAGCATTTGAAGAGGCCTGGGGATGGGCTTCCTTGGTTAAGGATGATGTGGAACTTATGTTCTCATCTCCTAATGAGCATATTCCTTTTGATGCGCCTCTGTTTACCGGTTCATTTTATATAGTAACAGATAAGGTAGACGAACTTTGGGATGCTTATAAAGATAAGTGCAAAGTGTGCTATGAACCTGAGAGCTTTGATTATGAAATGCGTGAGTTTGCTATTTATGATAACAATGGTTACCTGCTTCAGTTTGGACAGGAAATAAAACAAGAAAATGAAAACATCTAAAAGAATATTATTACTTGCTGTACTCTCATTAATAATTGCTACGGTATTATTCTTTATAAACCGAAGTGTTATTGTAAAAACCAGTTTTGGGGATAAGGTAGGTGAGATAATATTTTTATCAATACCTGTCTTTACAGTAGTACTGATCTTGTTTTTCGTAAACAGAGCATTGATAAGATCTGTGAAAGGTTTAAAAAACAAAAAACCTTCCGCAGGGGAAGGTCTTAATCGTTAAGCAGCTTCGTGATGCTGTTTCAGTTCGGCTACAAAATCTGATATACTATGAAGTTTCTCATCGATATATTCTAGTAGTCCTTCAATACGATCTCTCAGATCGATAAAGAATTCGATTATTTTATCTACATATCCTTTCATTTTCTCAATGAAGTCTACAATGTAACCTATAATGTTGTCTATGGTTTCCGGAATATTCATGGCTCCTGTTTTTTTAGATTAGTACTGAAAATTACAAAACAGCTGTTGTATAAGGAAGCACTTTGTAAAAACATTAAGATTTACAGAGCTACTCGGTGTAAATAAGGTATTTTTTACGCGTTTGCTTAAAACTTGACAGACCGGTTTCCCAGGTTTTTCTTATATCATCTTCGCTCATACCGCTCTCTATTTGTTGCTGTAGTTTTGTAGTACCGGCAAGTTTGGTAAAGAAAGGGATGAAGAATTTTGATTTATCTTCTGTGCCGTTGTAAGCTTTAATTAACCATTTTAGTTCAAGTTGTTTTACTTTCGGTGCTTTTGAAAGGTCTTCGCCATAACATAATTTGCCTTTTAAAGGAGGTTCTTTAGCACCTTCATTGGGTTCTGGTGTAAAACTGAAACTGAATTTTTCTTTTGGAAGCAAAGGAGAACCATAAATCTGGAACTGTTTGTTCGTACCTCTGCCTAGACTCACGTTTGTACCTTCAAAAAAGCAAAGGCTTGCATATAGATTTATGGATTGGTCGTTTGGCAGGTTTGGCGATGGCTTTACAGGAAGGCTATAAAATGTATCTCTTTTATAATTTGTACATGGAATTACAGTGAGCTTACATTCAACGCCATTTTTCAACCACTTTTCACCGTTGATCATTTTGGCATATTCTCCAATAGTCATTCCATGAAGTACAGGAATAGTATGCATTCCTACAAAACTTGTATTTTCTTTCTCAAGTATTGGACCGTCTACAATACCTCCATTAGGATTTGGCCTGTCTAACACTATAAGAGGAATGTTTTGCTCAGCGCATGCCTCCATTATATAATGTAATGACGATATATAGGTGTAAAATCTTGCTCCCACATCCTGTAGGTCAAAAATCAGGATATCGATACCTTGCAGTTGCTCCGGTTTAGGCTTTTTGTTGTTACCATAAAGCGATATGATTGGCAGTCCGGTTTTAGTATCTTTTCCGTCCTTTATAAGTTCACCGGCATCGGCAGTTCCGCGGAATCCGTGTTCAGGTGCATATATTTTTTTGATGTCGATTTTCTTCTCCAGTAAATAATCCACAATACTTATATAATTGTGTTCGGTTTGACTATGACTTGTGTCGCTCTGATTAATGACACCAGTTTGATTGGTGACAATACCCACCTTTTTATTTGTTAGTAGAGGTAAATATTGATTGTAATTGTCCGCTCCGGTTTTTATGGGTGTAGTAACCGCTGCTGTATTTGAATTGTTTTCAGTTATAATTTTCGACTTTTGGCTGTCTACTTTTGGCTGGATTGAATTTCCGCAGGCTGCCATCAGTATAAATGAGAATAAAAATGTATTTTTGAACAACGAATAAGATACCATAAGTCAGTTGAATTTAGAATATTTCATAGCCCGAAGGCTGGTTAAGTCAAAGAACCATAAAAGTAGTATATCTGCACCAATTATAAAAATTGCCATTATTGCAATTGCTGTTGGTATTATAATGATGGTAATTGCCATTGCAACAGGTGTTGGTCTTCAGGATAAGATTCGCGAAAAGGTGTCTGCCTTTAACGGGCATATCATAATTTCGAATTTTGACGACAATCAGTCTGAGGTTAGTGTCGAGCCATTGTCCATTCATCAGGAATTCTATCCCAGGTTTAAAACCGTAAGCGGTGTAAATCATGTTCAGGCAATTGCATCAAAAGCAGGTATTATCAGAACTGCTGAAGCCTTTGAAGGAATTGTGTTTAAAGGGGTGGGTAAAGAATATAAATGGGATGTGCTCAATGAGTATATTATCGAAGGGCGTAAACCGGATTTAACACATAACCTGAATAATGAAGTGCTGCTGTCGCAGTATCTGGCTAACAGACTGAATTTAAAAGTAGGAGATACCTTTAATACTTTTTTCATGAAAGAAGGAGGGAATGGTATGCCTAACCTTAGGGTTTTTGAGCTGGTTGGTATTTACAATTCAGGTTTTCAGGAGTTTGATGCTACATATCTGATAGGAGATATTCGTCACGTTCAGCGAATTAATAAATGGAAAGAGGGGCAGGTAGGATCTTTTGAGGTTTTTATTGATGATTTTAGTCAGATTAAAGAAAAAGGTGAAGAAATCTATCACGCCATACCGCCTACATTGAATTGTCAGACTATTCAGGAAAAGTATTTTAATATTTTCGAATGGCTAAAATTGTTTGATACCAATATTCTTGTCATAATCGTAATTATGATTATTGTTTCTACTATTAATATGGTAGTGGCGTTATTGGTTCTTATATTAGAGCGTACACAAATGGTTGGGATGCTCAAGGCATTGGGTGCTACGAACTGGTCGGTACGCAAAGTGTTTTTGTATAATGCGGCTTACTTAATAATAAAAGGATTGTTTTGGGGTAATACTATAAGTATAGGTTTACTGCTTATTCAGAAGTATTTTGGAATTATTCAGTTACCTCCCGAAAATTACTATGTTACTGTAGCGCCCGTTGCGATAGATGTTCCTGCTATATTGCTTATAAATGTAGGTACAGTAATAATATGTTTAGCGCTTTTATTGATACCATCTTATATTATTACAAAGATTTCCCCTGTAAAAGCATTACGCTTTGATTAGATTTTAGCTTCTTTTATTATACAATCCCGCTCTGTCGGGATTTTTTGTATTTATATATAAGAAGTTATTTTCCTACTTTTTGGTCGGCAGGATGCCGCTTCAATCGGGCCTGCCTGCTGGCAGGCAGGGCTAAGAAATCCGATTTTGCTGCATATTTTTCAAACTTCAGACTAAAATGAGAGTACTTTTTGCATACTTTTCAAAACAGTGGACTGGTTGACCCGAAAAACCTGAAAAAACTTTCGCTTACAAAACTACTTATATCAGCAAGTTAAGTCTAAAGGTTAAAAAAATGTCAAAAAAAGGTTTGTAAAAGTTTGCCAAAGCGGAA
>NZ_JBHUMD010000002.1:0-47926 GCF_042684765.1 Flavobacterium suzhouense
TGGTACTGCAATTTGTGGGAGAGTATGTCGTCGCCTTTCTTTTGAAAACCCTTCATCATTTACGATGAAGGGTTTTTTGCTTTATAACATTATTGGTACTGCAATTTGTAGGAGCCCCAATAGCTATCGGGGGTAGTCGCCTTTGCTGCGCCAATTCGGCCGAAGACCTCGTGCCTTTTGAAGACCATTCATCATTTACAATGAAGTTTTTTTGTTTTATAATACTATTGGCACTGCAATTTGTGAGAGCCCCGATAGCTATCGGGGGTAGTCGCCTTTGCTGCGCCAATTCGGCCGAAGGCCTTGTGCCTTTTGAAAACCCTTCATCGTAAATGATGAAGGGTTTTTTGCTTTATTGCACTATTGATACTGCAATTTGTGGTAGCCCCGATAGCTATCGGGGGTCGTCGCCTTTGCTGCGCCAATTCGGCCGAAGGCCTCGTGCCTTTTGAAAATCCTTCATCATTTACGATGAAATCAGATCTTTTGAAATCCTATACGGTGCGATAGGTTTTATGGGTGTTAACATCATGTTAAGCAGGGTTTAAGCCACATCCAGAATAGCATTATATACGTAATTAAAGTTGTAATTTAAAATGAGGTTATATGTTGTTTTTTGGATGGTATATTTTTATTTACAAAAGGATTTTAGATAGAATAAGAATAAAAAAATTGTGCTTAAAAATTTAATTTAAATAGTAAATAATATGCTTTATGATTTTTTTAATGTATAAAGAAAGAAAATTCCTTATTTGATGGTTTTTTTATAATTATTTTAATTTTAATATCACTATTTTTTTAAGTTAATTTCTTTTTATATTTCAAAAAAAGATGTAAATTTAAACATGTACAATTAACATTTAAGATTATTTAATGTTAGTTGTTTTTTAAATGTTCAAAAATCCCCCCATTTTAATTTATTGGTAGTCAGTGTTTTAAATTCTAAACAGTTATTTAAAATACGAATATTGCAGTTTTTATCGATGAACTACATTGTTTATTTTTCTGTAAATCAATAAGTTATAGTTTTAATGATTATTATTGCCGAGATAATGAAGGCGAAACCAGACTCATAATTAATTGAGTACTGGTTAAATGTTTTAAATGGGGGTTTGTATGAAAAGATTTTACTTGCTTGTTACATTGTTGATGTTCTCATCATCAGTATTTTCTCAATTGTCTGATTTTACATTTAGTGTTGTTAAAACCAACGAAACGTGTTTAGGAAACGGGTCACTTACGTTTATGGTTACTAATACTACACCAAATGCTTCGATATTATATAAGGTGTTTATCATGCCTGATGATGTAAATCCGTTTACTGTTACTACATCGGATTACTTGGGCAGCCTTTCTGCAGCAACCTACAAAATAGAAGCTATACAGTCTTTAGGCAATCAATCTAACAGGAAAGATATAACGATTACAATTGAAAATAAGATTGTACCTTTTGCTTTTGAAGTTACGACATCTTCACACCATTGTGAGGACGTTGGAAGTATAATTGTAAATGCCACATCCGGGGTTGGAGAATCATATGAAATTATTTATGGACCTGTTACCAGACCATTACAGTCATCAAATGTTTTTGAAGGTCTTCCTCAGGGAACTTATAATATCAGAGCTTTTGATAACTGTGGAGTGGGTAAAGTAAAGACTTATACATTGGTTGTGGTTTCAGGGGCAATCAACATATCAGCGACTAGCTATCCCGAAACGGTAAGTACTGTTTGTGACTCTATAAAAGTAATGAATACACTTAATGCTACAACTGGTACATTAGGTTATCCTTTAACTGTAGAGAGTACACTTTCACCTTTAGATATAGGAGGTAATCCAATAGTAGTTAATCAAACATTTACTACTGGTGATCCGTATGTTTTAGATGTAGTAATGACAGTTCCACGCTATCAAACGGAATCGTACACTTATAATATGAAAGTTACTGATGTATGTCAGTATGTTTATGAAAAGAATGATAATGTTGTAGACCCTAATATCTCACTTACATTAGGTACCGGTAAAGTACCTTGTGCTGAAAAGTACATTAAGCTTGATGCTTCAAAATATACAACTTCTTATACTGTAAATTTTTTGAGTGCTCCTGCAGAATTTGTTGCTGCTGATTATAATAGTACACCCAATGGTCCTTTTACACAGAATAATATAAACTATGGTAGTGAAACCAATTCTGTCCCTTTTGGTGATTACATTATTGAAATAACTGATATCTGTGGTAGAAAAGCAATTGATACACTTAAAATAGAGTTTATTAAACCTATACCTACCCAATATGGTGTGAATAACGGCTGTTTTTCTTTGTTTGGATACATCAGGGCAAGTGTGCCAGATTCTAAACTTGTATCGGCTATAATTACTGATGCTCCGTCATCATATCAGGCTACTTTACCTCAAAATGTATCATCAAGCATTACGCTTGACGGTATCCTGGCTCTGGACGATCTTCCGTTAGGTATTTATACTATCACTATAACTGACGATTGTGGTTTTGTTTATGAGATTATAGTTGAAGTACCGCCGTATATAGAAAGGGCTTTTGCTAATGCTATGCTGCCTTCTTGTGATGTTGGGTATGGAACGCTCAGTGCCAGTAGCGGCAACGGGATTTTAACTGCTGCATCAGTAATTAGTGCTCCTTCGTCGTTTAATCATCCGTTACCTTATAATGTTACTTCTAAAATAGCTGTAGATGGTATTCTTTATATGAATGCACTTCCGGCAGGAACTTATATTGTTAGGGCTACAGATATATGTGGTTTGGTTAGGGATCAGGAAATTGTTGTTGAGGGTTATGTAGCTCCTGTTGATCCATTTTTGTATACACCTAACTGTGGAACTTTTACGGTAGAGCTTAATGATACCAGCAATGGAGAATCAGGTAGTGGCTATTGGTTACAGCTTTTTGATCCGGTTACACATACATGGATGCATCCTTTAACATTTGCTGCTTATACAGAAGGAAGTGTACCTGATAATACGACTGGTTTATCACTTGAAAATAAAGCGGTACGTAATAACCTGAACTTTAGTGGTAAAATGAGAATCATTAAAAAGTTTGAGTGTTATGGTGACGGTACAAATGAAAAAACTAAATGTGTTAGCGTTTTAGGCGAGTTTACTTATACAGAACAACTGGAAATTATGGCAGCTTATACACTTGCCTGTGCCGGTCAGCCTAATGACGTTATTCTGGATATAATGGGTTATCCTGTTACTTATAAAATTAAGTCCAAAAATGGTCAACCGTTTTATGTTGATAATGGACCAAATAATATTTTTACAAATCTTGAACCTGCAGAATATCTTTTCCAGATTGAAGATGCATGTGGTAATGTAGATGTGAAAGGTTTCAATGTGCAAAGTCTTCCTTCTATAACTGATGCTACAAAACCTGATGATATGATTGTTTGTGTGGAGCAGGGAGAAACAGATAATTTTGAATTCCACCTTACAGATCAGAACGCACAGGTATTAGGTTCTTATTATCCATCTATGTATACAGTTTCATATCATGCTTCTCAGGCAGATGCTGATAATAATGTTAATGCGCTTCCTGAATTTTATCACAACATCGATAACGGGCAGATTATTTATGTTCGTTTGATACATAATGAAATCGGTGTTTGCTATGGTACAACTTCCTTTAGATTGTTTGTTGGCGAAAAACCGGTACCTGTACTTAATACTAAAGGGACTATATGTAATGAAGGCGTAGTTTCAATAACAGCCGAAGCTGGCTATAAAAGCTACGTTTGGTCTACAGGAGAGACTACCAGAACTATTGTTGTAAGCGAGCCGGGTACATATACCGTTACCGTGGAGAAAGCTTATGGTAATGAAAGAACGTGTTTTGGTGAAAATAGTGTTGAAATCAAAACGTCTGTTACTCCTAAAATTGTTAAGATCGATACATCAGACTGGACCAGAGAGCAAAACAGTATTACTGTTCAGGCAGAAGGTTCGGGTTATTATGAATATTCGTTAGACGGAATAAACTATCAGGAAGATAGCACCTTTACCGGTCTTGAGACAGGAGTTTATCAGGTATATGTTAAAGATGCTCTGGGTTGTGGTGAAGATGTTCAGGAAATAGTATTAATGACGTATCAAAATTTCTTTACGCCTAATGGAGATGGTAGCAATGACTATTGGAAAATAGAGTATTCTGTAAAAGAACCACATTTAAAAGTTGATATCTTTGATAGATATGGCAAGCATGTTAGTTCGTTTGGACCTATGAGCCAGGGGTGGGATGGTAAGTTCAATGGAGTCGATCTACCTTCGTCAGACTACTGGTTTGTGGTAACCAGGGAAGATGGCAGAATATTCAAAGGGCACTTCTCAATGGTACGTTAAATTGATAATATAAAAAAAGTCCTGCGCCTACAAGTGCAGGGCTTTTTGTTTAGATAAGTTTTATAGACTGTTTGAATCTTTCAAACTCAAGTTGAGCTGTTTGATTTTGTGCATAAGACTGATGTAGGTTGAAGTCATAATAAAAGCCGTTATGTTCTGCTTTTATAGATGTAAGTTCAACTTTTAAAGGATAGGAAATATCTATATGCTCAAACATATATTCACATTCAAATTCATGGAATGTAATGCCAGATAACTGGTAGGGTGTTTTCCTTTTAATAACCCTGAAATCTTTTAAAAATGCTTCAGTTCCCATTGCAGAATCTTCTATTACTTCTTCAAGGGTTCTGCATCCAAATGGATATAAATCCTCTTTTGGAGTAATATTCAGCATTATGGTAGGAGAGAATATCCCTTTATTTTCAGGCGTATCTTCATAGTATTTGGTGGCAATACATATTGGGTATCCTATGTCTTCCCATTCTATATCTTTGTTCCAGCCTTCTTCAAAGATTTGTTTATCTTTTAATTTTCCGAAATCAGATACTTTAATAAATCCCCAACCATGAGGTTTGTCAAATATTACTCCAAGTTTTTTGTTTACATAGGTATCATTATTTGTGAATACAGAAAGATAAGGATCTAATAAAATGCCTGTTGAAGCTAAACCTATAAGTTTTAAGAATTCTCTTTTTCCAATACCCATACTTTAAGTGTTTATCTCAAGGTCTCTGATGTAATCTTCATACTCGTAGAAGAAACGCTCAAAGGCATCCATGCTTTCATAAAAGAAATCAAAGATCTCGTTCCAGGTCGCTTTATTGTAAAGGCTGATGCCTCCTGTCTTTTCTACCCAAACACGGCTAATTACTTTTCCGGTATCCGGCAGATGATAATTTCTTTCTAAAATAGCTTCGGATAAAAACTCTTCGTGCAGTATGTTTTTAAGCGATTCAATCTTTTCATAATAAATGATTCTTTTATCGTCTTCTTTGGGTTCTATGTCCAAAAGCACCTGGGCTTTTTTATTATCTACATAGAATTTGAATGATACATCCTTGATCTTGGTATCATACAACAACCATTTACGCGGATAGGCTTCGGCGAATGCCGTCCAGAATTCTTTTTTTATGATTTGGGCTTCTGCTTTGCTAAACATACACTGTGCTTTTGTGAGTACTTATAATTGAGTATCTTTATGGTAATTAAGATTGATGCCAAAATGCTCTTTACCGAATTCCTAAAATACATCCCAAAGATAGTAAATCAACAGCTACCTGCCTTAACCGCTCATGCAAAAATGGCCCCGGTATCCAGGCTCCCAACTTTAGATCCTGAATATTATAAAGATAATAATCCACGTCGTTCGGCTGTCATGATGCTTTTTTATCCAAAAGATGAAAAGGCAAACCTCGTACTGATAAAACGTAATGCTTATGAAGGCGTGCACTCATCGCAGATTTCCTTTCCGGGAGGTAAGGCTGAGCCTGAGGACAAAGATCTTGCAGCTACAGCAGTTCGTGAAACTTTTGAAGAGGTAGGGGTAGTGCCTTCTGACATTGATGTGATAATGCCTTTTAGCGATATTTATATTCCGCCAAGTAACTTTCTTGTATCTCCTTACCTGGGTATATCACTCGCGGAGCCCAGTTTTATTCCTAACCCTGATGAAGTAGTGGAGATTATTGAACTTCCGCTCGATGTATTTTTGGATGACTCTATAGTTATTGAGACCGATTTACAAACATCTTATGCCCAAAGAATGAGTGTGCCAGCCTTTAAAGTAGGTCAGCATATTGTTTGGGGAGCTACTGCCATGATACTCAGTGAGCTTAAAGAAACAATAAAAAGCGTACTATAATGGCTTAGTTTTTGTAAGTTTGCAGGATATTTTGGTATAAATCATGGGTTTATTTAAAAGAAATCCCTTCGGACATATATTATTCCTTAAAAAATGGCTAATACGCGTTTTTGGGATACTTACGCACAGGCGATACAGAGGATTTAACGAATTGCAGATAGACGGCTCTGAAATCATCAGGGCGTTGCCGGATAGAAATGTCCTTTTCATATCAAATCACCAGACATACTTTGCCGATGTTGTGGCAATGTTCCATGTGTTTAATGCTGGTCTTAAAGGCCGTGAGGACAATATTAAGAACGTAGGATATATATGGCATCCAAAACTTAATATTTATTACGTAGCGGCCAAGGAAACGATGAAAGAGGGGTTATTGCCGAGAATACTCTCTTATGCAGGTGCTATTACAGTAGAGCGAACATGGAGGGCTAAAGGGCAGGATGTGCAACGTGAAGTTAATCCTAATGACACTGAGAATATAAAAATTGCTTTAGAGGATGGCTGGGTAATAACATTCCCTCAGGGAACTACAAAGCCTTTTAAGCCTATCCGTAAAGGAACAGCTCATATTATTAAACAGCATAAGCCACTTGTGGTGCCAATCGTGATAGATGGTTTCCGAAGATCTTTTGATAAAAAAGGATTAAGACTTAAAAAGAAAGGTATACTTCAATCATTCATCATCAAGGAACCGCTGGATATTGATTACGACAACGAAACTGTTGATGAGATAGTTGAAAAAATTGAATATGCCATAGAACAGCATCCGTCTTTCCTGAAAGTTATTCCGGCAGAAGTTATGGAAGCCCAGGAGGAACTGAACAAGAGACAATGGAATTATTAAAAAACAAAAGAGCGACCCATTTGGTCGCTCTTTTGTTTTTCTAGTTGCCTAAAATATTTTGTTGTTCCTGTTTTTTGTCATTATTCAGAATGTCTGTTTCCTGAGAGTTTTTATTCTTAGAAGGTATTTTATACGTCAGGGAAAAACCTATTCTTCGAGTGTCATATTTGGTTTTGTAGTTCAGGTTAGTTCCTGCCATGGCAAATTCTTGCCTATTTGTATTCAGGGCATCATTCAAATATAGTGACACAGATAAATTGTCAGAAAAAAACTTTTTGGCAAAGGTCAGGTCGAGCTGATGATTCATGGGTTTTTCTATGGAGTAGTAGTAATAATTTCCGCCGGTATTAGATGTCGAGTAATTGGTAGTAAACTTTATCTTTTTAGGAAGCAGTAGTTGTACCATGGCGTTCATGTTCCATATTCCTTTAGTGTCAAGCCCGTCGATAATTTGTTTCGAGTTTCCTGCATAGATATACATAAAGTTTATCTCGTCAGGATTAAAATCCATTTTCAAAGTCTCTGTTAGTCCTTTCGTAATAAGCATAAAAGGAAGAGGGATTCCGAAGTTGAAATTACGGTAAGTTACTTTGGGTACATTCTGGGTTATACTCGCAGCCCCGTTAGGAGTTGATATTATACGATTAATGATTTGATTATCGGCATGGGTAAACGAATAGCCTATAGTGAAATATTCAAAGGCGCTTAGTTCAACCTCATAATTGTTATAGATTGTTGGATCTAGATAAGGGTTGCCATAAAAGCCAATGTTCGGATTTTGATAGCTGGTATTGTTTGGATTTAGTGCTGAAGTATTAGGCAGGCTGATTTTTTTATTATAATTGGCTTTAAAATATACCTGAGGTATTAAAGTGTACTGAATGGTAGCATTTGGGAAAAATCTTGTTTGCCTGAATGGTATAAGATCATCGGTATCAGTAGTACCTTTTACATCATATGATTCCAGGCGGGCTCCTAATATAAAATCGAATTTTTTATAATTAGCCTGACCTTCAGAATAAGCAGCAAGTATCGTTCTGCTATAATCCAGATTCTCGATGCCAAAATTTTTAGCTTCAAAGTCCAGTTGTTCAGCTAGTATGCCCGCACTGAATTTGGTTTTATCCAATAAATCAATTTCCTGAGAATAGTCCGTTTTGAACTGATAATATTTTTTATCACTGTTATTGTCTAATACAGGGTTGTTATCAGCTCTTGAATTAAGATCAAAGTTACTATTCCCATCATTATAGTTAAAACGGAAGTCGAGTTTAGTTTCCGGATTTTCAAAACGTTTTTGATATATAGCCATTACATCATTGTAATAGCGTTTAGATTTGCTTTTGTCATCTGATGTAAAACCATTACCGTCAGCCTGTACAAAAGAGTTATTGTTATTTCCGTTAATGTCATAATTAAGAAGTAACCTGTCCTTTTTAAAATCGAATTTAACACCTGTTTTTAAGTAGTAAAAACGGCTAATATTGTCGGAGTAATTTTGGGTTACAACAATGTCATTATCGGTAAGTCTGGTTTTGGTATAACTTTCACTATAGTTTTGCCCACCCTGTATCTGCCAGCTAAAAACTTTATTGGCAGCACTCAACATAAGGCTGTTATTAAAGCGGTTTCTTGATTTAGTATATTTTGTATAACTATATCCGTTAGAGTAGGTAGCAGTCAGATATCTTTTGGCATTTTTAGCTGTTACAATATTTATAATAGCTCCGCCCGATGTTGCCGGAAATTCCGCGCCTGGATTGGTTATAATCTCTACTTTTTCAATGGCGTTAGCCGGCATTCCCTCGAGATAGGCATTCAGCTCATTAGAATAGATGTTTAACGGACGTCCATCCATATATACCTGAAGCTGTTTACCCTGATACATCATTCCTGCAACTTCTGAAATAATAAGTCCCGGAAGTTTTTTTAAGCCTTCCATTAATGAGCCGGAATTTAAGTGCGACTGATCTGAAAAGTTATAAATAGTCCTGTCAGCCTTTCTCTCAACTGCTTTTTTGTTTTTCTGGATAACCACTTCGTCAAGTTCCTTATCCATTTTTTTAATGGTATCAGTGGTATTTTCCTGAGAGAAAATACTAAATGAAGTTGCTAATAAAATAGTCGTAAAAAGATGTTTCATTGTCGGCTGATTGATGATTTTAATTACAATATCCTGTTGTTAAATTATATAACAAGCTTATAGGATACAATTGTAAGAAAATTAAATCAGAATAACTGTGGAAATACAATTATTTTACAGCTTCAACTTTATAACCTTTTTTACGTAACAACATAATTACACCGTTCTCACCGCCTAAGTGACCGGCACCTACACCAAATAAAGTAGGTTTCTCTTTGGCAATTTTTTCAATACGCGGAATCCAGTTCTTGTTGCGGTTTATAAGTAGTACATCGTCGTGTGAAGCGGTTTTGTTTTTAGAAGACTTCATAAATGCCATAAGCTCATTAAGCTTTTGAGCATTATATAGTTCCATCATTTTGTTGTATTCGGCTCTGTCATTAGCCATATCGTCTTTTGCCGAAGCTAACAGGTCTTCCATTTGTTCTTTGTATGGAATCGCATCAAAGACATGGAGTTGTTCCTGTACCGTTTCTAAACCAAAAATTTCTTCGTTTTGTTTTTTGCTTGCATCTATAAGTGACTGTTCTATAGATTGCGCCTTGCAGTCCAACATTGCCGGCATAAGCATAGCACTTACCAAAAAAGGTTTATAACTGTCCAGCATTTTGAGCGGCATACCCGTTTTAGATTTAATAAAATCTTCTACCAGCTTATAATCTTCAGTGCTAAGTAGTGATGTCATGGTAACACCATCTTTCATGGTCATACCTCCCATCATTTCTTTCATCATGTTTGGGTCATCCATATCAAGTTCAAGGTATAGCTGCCTGGTAGCATCCAGAGCAGCGTTCACTTTAGGGGACAATGTAGCATCGCAGGTAATGTGAACTGTTCCGAAAAGATAGGAAGGCTGACTCAGCCCATTACCGGATATTTTCCATAAAAGGCTATTGTCAGGATTTTGGGCATTAACAAAAAGAGAAATAAATCCAAAAGTGACAATCAATAATCTTTTCATTTTTTAGAAGTCTATTTTTTTAAGTTCGTCGTAATTTTTCTTCAGACGTTTAAGTAAGAGTCCGTAAATAAGCTTGTAAAATAACAATACAACTCCGGCAAAAACAGCTACACTTATGGCTACAGCGGCAAAATAAACGAGGCATACTATAAATAGTTTTCCTTTTTCTTCAGCAATATGCAGCGTGTTAATCATCTCAGGTTCATTATAGAAGAATAAAACAAACATAATTATAAGCAATATAACCATAAAGAATATCTTAACAAAGATGTAGTTAGATACGGTTTTGCGTGTTTTTAAGATGTTTGACATAAGGTTCTTAACCTTGTCAGTAGTAGTGATTTTTTTATAATTGATATAAAACAGGCAGAAGAAGTAAACCATGATTGCATAATCAAGTATCGTAACAACGGTGGAAAAGCCATTCAGATAGCTCTCCATTTTTGTGGTGCCTGCATTATCATTGAATAATAGAGTAAGAGCAAGAAAGAAAGCAAATTCCAGTATACTTATTACAAAAATCCATTTTACTACCGAAGTAGAATTCTTATGCAACATCGCATAGATTTCCTGTTCCGAAAGTTTCGGGAATTTATTTTCGTTCTTTTTCCAGTCCTTCTTTAATAGATCTAACTCTTCCATATGTCCACTTACGGATTTAATATCGTTTTTAGTTTGCCTTTTATCCTGTTCATTTTTACGCGGGCATTTACCTCACTAATTCCAAGGGTTTCGGCTATTTCACTGTAGTCTTTGTCTTCCAGGTACATAAATACCAATGCCTTTTCAATGTCGTTAAGCTGTTGTACAGCCTGATAGAGCAATTTTATATGCTCTTCTTCTTCATAGTTGTATTCGTCCTGATCAATTTTGTGCAATTTGCTGTCAAATTCAATAGTACTAACAGACTTTGTCTTTTTTCGGTAAAGTGTAATGGCAGTGTTCAGTCCCACGCGGTATGCCCAGGTGGTAAATTTAGAATCGCCCCTGAATTGAGGATAAGCTTTCCAGAGCTGTATGGTAATTTCCTGAAACAGGTCTTTGTGAGCATCTTCACTATCGGTGTAGAGCCTGCATATTTTGTGTATCAGGTTTTGGTTTTCCTGAAGTTGTTGTACAAAAGACTTTTCAAGTTCTGAACTCATATTGCATAAGTAGCTAAAAGCTGTAATTTGTTACAACTAATTACAATTCTTTGTCTTTATAATAGTTAACCAATAATCCTACAAACTTACTGTATGCTTCCAGTCCATCTTTTTGTTTGTTGATTTTTAGGTAATTATCATAAAAATATTTGAATATAGTTTCTACAAACGATTCATATTTTTTATTGAATGCTTCGCTTTCTTTAAAATTGGCAAGCACACCGGGTAAAACAAGTTTAGCCATGCTTTTAGCTTTCTTTTCATCAATTTTATTAATGTTGCGGAGGCAGTATTTTAGCGCAAGCGTATAGCCTGAATACTGAAAGTATAAATCTTTGTTGTGTATCGAAGCCATATAGCCAATAAAATTGGCTTCGCTTTCGCTGGCATAGCCTATTTGGTGCGACATTTCATGGCAGGTTGTAGCCGGATACCCGTACAATGGAAGATTATAGTTTACCTGGGCTTCATTGGTAAATGGGTTTAAATAGCCTCCAAACCCCATATAGGATAAAGGTGTACTGATGAGCGATGATTTTATGCTTTCATGCTCAAAAGCAAAATAAGGGAACTGTTTTTCTATTTCTTTATAGCCATCCGTCGATTTGCTGTAAATCTCATCAATGGTATAAGGGATCACAATTTTTACGCTGTCATTTTTTTCTATTTGGCGATGTATTGCATTGGTTCTGTCAATCATCCTTTTGGTAAAGGCAATCAGCTCGTCGGGAGTGTATTCCTTTTCTATGCCCATTTTCTCATTAAGAGGAACACGATGATAATTCATTGCCCAAAGTAAATGGAACAGGAAGTAAAATACCGAGAATGCTCCAACCATTCTTAAGATGTTGTCTTTATAATTTTTACGCCATGTCTTTCTTGTTTTCCAAAACCAGCGAAGTGCTAAGATTATAACAACTCCATAAATCAGGTCGCCAATAGAAAAATTAAACATGCCAAAGAAGATGCGTTCTGCTTTAGAAAGGTAAGGAAAGAGTCCGTTGCTGTAATAACGTTCTACAAATTCAGGAAAGAACGAGAGTATGTTTATGATAATTATTTGTAGTAACAGCAGCAGCGGGAGTATATATTTTTTCTTCATCAGGAAGTAGTAATTCGATAGCGGATTGTAAATATAAGTAGTATTTTTGTATGGATAAATTAAAATTAACCCCATGAAAAAGTTAGATGCTCCGGAAAAGGTTATTTTTATTTGCGATGGCAAAAAATGCGGTCATTATTGTAAAGAACTCCGCAAAGGTTTCAGGATCGAGCTGAAAGAAAGCGAACTGAAAAAAGAAGTTGACGTAGTACGTATGACCTGTACCGACAATTGCAAACACGCTCCTGTAATCTCAATACAGCCTAAAAATGTATGGATAGGGGAGGTCGAGGAAAAGGAAATCCCGAGGATTGTAAAAGAATATTTTAAATAAGAATAAAACAACAAACACACATAAATATAAATGAGCCAGGAAATAAGAAATCTTGAGCCTAAAGCGCTCTGGAATAAATTTGCCGACCTGAATGCAGTACCGCGTCCTTCTAAAAAAGAGGAGAGGGTAATTGCTTTCATGAAGGATTTCGGAAAACAATTAGGCCTTGAAACTATCGAGGACGAAGTTGGTAACGTTATCATTAAAAAGCCTGCTACCAAAGGAATGGAAAGCCGCAAAACAATTGTTATGCAGTCGCATCTTGATATGGTGCACCAGAAAAATGCGGGTACAGACTTTGATTTTGATACACAGGGAATTGAAATGTATGTAGACGGTGACTGGGTTCGTGCTAAAGGAACGACTCTTGGAGCTGATAACGGACTTGGTGTTGCAACTATAATGGCGATACTTGAAAGTACTGATATTCCGCATCCGGCTATTGAGGCGTTATTCACAATTGATGAAGAAACCGGAATGACCGGTGCGATGGGGCTTAAAGGCGGACTGCTTCAGGGTGAGATACTTCTTAATCTTGACACAGAAGAGGATGATGAGATTGATATCGGTTGTGCCGGTGGGGTAGATGTTACCGCCACGCGCGAATACCATGAAGAAGAGGTTCCTGAAAACTCTGTTGGTTATACAATCACGGTAAATGGCCTTAACGGAGGTCACTCAGGAATGGATATCGATAAAGGACTTGGCAATGCCAACAAAATAATGAATCGTCTTTTATTTGATGGTTTTGAGAATTTCGGGCTTCAAATTGCTGAGATCAATGGCGGTAGCCTTCGTAATGCCATCCCTAGGGAAAGCGTTGCAACAGTAATTATCTCTGAAATTTTTGATGAAGCTTTCGTATTCGACATGCAGGAAGTGATCAATGATATCAAAACAGAGTATAAAACTACTGAGCCTAATCTTAAGATAACTATAGAAAAAGGCGAACTGCCTGCTAAGATTATGGAGCTTGGCGTTCAGGAAGGGCTTATACGTGCATTATATGCTGCCCACAATGGTGTGTACCGCATGAGTGCCGATATGGAAAACCTTGTTGAAACGTCTAACAATATTGCAAGGGTTATCGTAAAAGATGGTAACATTCACGTTGGCTGTTTAACACGTTCATCGGTAGAGAGCTCTAAGTTTGACCTTGCTAATGCACTTCGTTCTACGTTTGAGCTTATAGGCTGTGAGGTTATTTTTGCAGGCTCATACCCGGGATGGACGCCAAATGTCAGCTCTCCGATACTTGAAGTACTAAAAGATATCTACGAAAAACAGAACGGAAACCAGCCACATGTGGTAGCATGTCACGCCGGATTAGAGTGTGGTATCCTTGGAACCAACTATCCTGATATGGATATGATTTCTTTTGGTCCTACGATCAAAGGAGCGCATAGCCCGGACGAAAGAGCAAGTATTAAATCGGCTCAGAAATACTGGAAATTTGTATTGGAAATTCTTCAGAACATTCCGTCTAAGAACTAAGTTTAGTCTTTTGAAATACAGTAAATTAAATCCCGCGATAAACGTGGGATTTTTTTATGAAAAATATGAAGGGAAACATATAATTTTAATACGATTTTACGTTACTGCTAAAAACCACCAAACACCATGAAACATATCTTTTTGCTGCTGGCACTTTCGGCAGTAGTTGCCTCCTGTTCCCACAAAGCTGAACATGTGGAGAAGGCTTTTTATTACTGGAAAAATAACGAATACAGCTTCAGCGAATCCGAAAGGAACCTACTGGAAAGTACGGGGGTAAAAAAAATGTACGTCAAATTTTTTGAAGTTGAAAAGAATGAGGTTATGGGGAATATCCCTGTAGCAAAAACGGAACTCCATATGTATAATAATATGGAGGACGTCAATCTCGTTCCTACGGTGTATATACGTAACGAAGTTTTTAAGGGCTGTACTAAGCAAAGTCTTGATCTGTTAGCAGACAATGTAAATTTTCTGATAAACAAATACCGAACGGACTATAAATTCAAGAATATTCAAAAAGTAGATGAATATCAGATGGATTGCGACTGGACAATAAGTACGAAAGACAATTATTTCTATTTCCTGAAAAGATTAAAAGAACTCTCTCAAAAAAAAATAAGCTGTACATTAAGATTGTATCCGTATAAATATCCCGATAAAATGGGAGTTCCCCCTGTGGATAGGGTAATGCTTATGTGCTATAATCTTATAAAGCCATTGGAAGACCACGAACGAAATTCTATTCTGGACAACAAAGAGTTCTCGGCTTATTTGGATACTGATGAAAAATATCCTTTACATATTGATATTGCACTACCGGTTTACTCATGGGTTCAGGTGTATCAAAACAATCATTTTCAAAAGCTGCTATATACCGATACCAAAAGTATTAAAGCAATTTTAAAGCCTGAAAAGGATTTTTGGTATCAGGTGCAAAACGATACTGTTATCAACGATTTTTATCTAAGGCAAGGCGATAAGATTAAAATTGAAGAGATAGGAGGTGAACAATTGAAAGGAGCGATTGATATAATTAAAAAGAGAGTAAAATTGGATAAGTCCATTACAGTTAGTCTTTTCCATTTAGATGACGAACAATTAAAAAGCTACAGCAATGAAGAAATTAAAGGTTTTTATAGCCGTTTTACTGAGTAGCAGTATTACAGCCAATGCCTGCGGATATTATCCGTATGGTGAAGATATACGTTTTTGCTTCTTCAAGCCGGAGTTTTATGGCTATAATGAGTTCTCTGAATTTGATTACACATCGGATTCTTTTGATGATAAAAATATTTTTGAAGGTAAAGCAAATCCTAATGAAAAGAACTGGTACAGCTACTGTAAAGGAAAGGTATCCATTGATGCTATAAGTGATGCTGTATACAATCTGCGCCCGACTGATTTTACTGCTGCTTCTAAAAATGAAATGGTAAAGTACTTTTTTAAATGCAAAGACAATGAAGCTATTGAATACCTTAAATATGCAAAGACCTGTGAGATGGCAAACGAATTTTACAGCGATCCCTGGGAAAGAACGGAATATGTTAAGTTACCTCAACGCCAAAAACTTATTAATAATGCATTAAAAGCATCTGAAAAAGTAAATAATAAAGCCATACAGCTAAGATATATTTTCCTGGCAATACGCATGGCTTTCTATGATGGCAATTTTGATAAGATCAGTCAGCTTTACAATACTTATTTTGCCAATTCTACGGATAAGGATATAGTGTATTACTGGAGCTTGTATTTTCAGTCTTATGCAGAGAAAAATCAGTCATTGGTCAATTTTTACGCAGCTCAGGTTTTTGCAAAAGCACCCGATAAACGATTTGCTGTAATTGGCAATTTCAAAGATTCCATACCTGTTGCCGAAACGCTTAAATATGCAACGAACAACAGAGAGAGAGCTAATGTATATCTCCTTAAAGGAGCGAGAAAATCAGACAGGGCGCTTGACGAAATAAGAAAGATATATTCATATAGTAAAAGTAGTGAGGGATTATCTTTTTTACTGTTGCGTGAAGTAAACAAGATAGAAGACTGGATTTATACACCGTACTATTCTTATTTTGAGCCCGCTCTTGGATTTGAATCGTATGGTGATGAAGAAGAGACAAGTGTAAAGTTAATTCTAAGAAGAGTAGAAAAAGACAGGCAATATGCCGGTCAGGTTTTGAATTTTGTCAACTCTGTAGATTTAGGAGAGGTTAATAATCCTATGTTTTGGCAAATGGCCAAAGCACAATTGCAATTTGCTGTAAAAGACTTTAACGGAAGTTTGGCGACCATTGAGCTACTTGAATCTAAGATCAATAAAAATGAAAAAACTTATAATGAGCTCCAACTTATTAAAGCACTTGCGCTAACCGCATCTCAGGAATATGGAAAGGCTGAGATTCCTGAAGAGGTAAAAGCCATACTACTTAAAAATAGTGGGAATCAGAAATTTGTTTTCACTATTGGAAGGGAGCTTGAATATAAAGGAAACACTACCGATGCGGCTTTGCTTTATTCCTGCCTTAGCGATGGCTATTCGGAGGATTATTATACTAATACGGCTTACTGGAAGAATAAAAAAAATGTAGGGTATGGCTATGAAGATTATTATACTGATTATTTCGGTTACATAAATTCTACATATACTCCTGATCAGGTTAAGGATTTGATTACCGATATAGAGCAAAACAGATCAAAAGATAAATTTTCAATGTGGAAATATAATAAACTTGCGTCTCAATTACCGGTATTATATGATTTGTTAGGGACAAAGTATATAAGGAAAAATAAGCTCCAGATGGCATTGGTAAACTTTAACAAAGTTGATAAAACATATCTGGATGGCAATCAGGCTGCATGGGAACGTGTCGAAAATTACGGAGATGTGTTTGATAAAAATCCATTTTATCAAATAAAATATACTCCTGATTTTATTCCGATAAAAGATAATATTAAACTCAATAAATATACAGTTACAAAACAGCTTATTAAGTATATTAAAAGAGCAGAGAATGTAAAGGAGAAAGACAGGGACTATTATTATTTTCTGGTTGCCAATTGTTACTATAACATGACGCAATATGGTAACTCATGGATGATGCGACGTTACTCTTGGAGCAGTAGCTATGCGACAAGTGTGGTTGAGGATGAAAAAGAGTTTAGAGAATGCAATTATGCACGACATTATTATGAACTTGCGCTGAAGAATGCTAAAACTGATAAGTTTAAAGCTTTATGCATTAGGATGATAGCGTTATGTGATACTAACAGGGCAGACTATAGTGCAAGGGATGTATATCCTCAACCGGACTATTTGAGCCCGTATTATAATACCCTTAAGGTTAAGTATCCTCTGTATTACGATGACCTTACATCTAACTGTACAGCTTTTGCGGATTACTTTCAAGCCCGTAGATAAAAAAGAAACCCTTCGCAATCACGAAGGGTTTTATTTTTTATTTCTTGTCTACAACAGGGCGGTTTTCTCTGTTTGCCAGTTCCCATGCAGTTACAAAAGCAAGCTGGGCTCTTTTTGCCAATAGGTCGTACTCAATTTTTTCAGGTTTGTCACCAGGCTGGTGATAATCATCATGCACCCCGTTAAAATAGAAAATGATCGGAATTCCCTTTTTCGCAAAGTTGTAATGGTCAGATCTGTAATAGAACTGATTTGGGTCGTTTACGTCGTTAAACGTGTAGTCAAGATCCAGCTTGGTATATTTTTTATTAGCATCTTCATTGATGTTATGAAGATCGGTACTTAAACGGTCAGAACCGATAACATATACATAGTTGCCATTGTCTTTATGCGCATCATCACGACGGCCAATCATATCAATATTAAGGTCGGCAATGGTATTACTTATCGGGAACAAAGGATTCTCGGAATAATAGCGTGAGCCATGAAGTCCGTGTTCTTCACCGGTAACGTGAAGGAAAAGTATAGAGCGTTTGGGTCCGTAACCGTCCTTTTTAGCCTGTGTAAATGCCTGTGCAATTTCAAGCAGGGCAACAGTACCCGAACCATCATCATCAGCACCATTGTAAACTTCACCGTTTTTCATGCCTACGTGGTCATAGTGTGCTGAAATAACAAGAACCTCATCTGGTTTTTCAGTACCTTCAATATAGGCCCATATATTTTCGGAATCACCAAGTTTTGGACTAAATGGGCGCATCATAAAAGATGATGGTACTGGCTGATAAAAACTTGTAGCACCTTTAGGGTAGGAGATACCGTCTTTTTTATACTGTTCTATTAAATATTTACCGGCTTTTTTTTGGCCTTCTTCACCGGTATTACGTCCCTGCATTTCATCACCAGCAACAATATACAGGTGCTTTTTTAGGTCGCCCGGAGTAATGGACTTCATGTATTTTTCAACATCGGCCTTAGCATAGTCTTTTTGCTTAGGAGCCTGAGCAGTACTGGAGCACGATACTATAAAGCACGATACGGCAGCAAGCAATAGTGTGTGTTTCATTTAAATCAAGTTAGTATAAAAGTAAATATAGGGATTATATTAATGGGGATATGCCAATAAATAAAATAATATAGCTGTTGTTGTCAATAGAATTAAAATAACATTTATAATGAATAGTAAAAAACTTTTCAGTCTTGAAATAGCTTTTGTTTCACCATAAAATTTACTATGCGCCCTAAAGAAATAAAAAAATGGATATATACAGGATGCAATACCAATCACGATGCCAATTATGATAAATATGGTGTCATAAACAGGGTGGTTAACCAGTTTTGATAGCCATGAAATAATAAGATTAATTGTTGTGATTAATAACAGAAAGGAGAAGTAGTGTAAAGTAAAGATTCCATGATCAAAGAAATACCAACGCCTTTTTCCGTGGAAAAGCCATAGCCAAAATGCAAAAATAGGCATATAAATGAATAGCACTTTAGGTAATAAATGCGCTAAAGCAATCACTAAATCTTTACTGTTAAGCGCTTTGTTTTTTTGGTTTAGTTCAATCCTATGACCAATATATTTTATGAATGGAATTTTTTTATCATTTTTGAGAGTCGCCCTGAGAGAATCTAACTGATGAATATTATTTACCTTCACTCCCTCAATAGTGAGAATACTGTCTTTTTCTTTTTTTATTGATTCTAACTTTTTATCATCCAGATCCTTTTTAAAAATATCTGAAACCGTAAGTGTCACGGTTGTATCTTTCTTTACAACCGGAGTTGTCCTGGCTGGTTCAGCAGAATGCTCTGTCTTTTTTGAGCCATGAGTATTTTCATGTAGTTCTTCATCGCTTGGAGCCATCAGCGCCATAATGAAAAAACACACAAAACTTATAAAAATATAAAGTTTTACCGGTGCTACATAACGCATTCTGTGCCCTAACAGATACTCAATGGTAAGTTTGCCCGGCCTGAACAGCAGGTACTTTATAGTTTTCCAAAAGTTACTGTCATAATGGGTTATATCTTCAATGGTATGCGTTATAAGGTGATGAAATGGCTGCCTGGTTTCAATATTGTGTTGTCCGCATTTGGAGCAATAAGCAACCTCAACGGTATGGCCGCAGTTTTGGCATTCCTTGTCATGGCGAAGGTCGTGATGTCCCATTATTCAGATAGTTTGATTGGAGGGTTAAAACTATTAAAAAAATGTGTAAATAGCAGTATATGTTTAAAACTTGATTTAAAAATAAAGAGTCTTAACAAAAAAGCCTCCCATAAGGAGGCTTTGTAGAATAATTTGTTTAATTATTTTGAACCAAACAATTCGTTTAAGAACACCATAAAATCGCTCCATGAACGTTTATCGGCTTTTTCATTATAGGCAGCACCTTTAGAGTTATCGTTTCCTGATTCTTTTTCAGTAAATGCATGTACGGCATTGCCATAATATACCATTTGCCAGTCGGCTTTTCCGTCTTTCATTTCCTTCTGGAATGCATCAATATCTTTTTGAGGAACATAGGGGTCATCTGCACCATGAAGCACAAGTACTTTTGTTTTTACAGGTTCATTTGGTCTTGAAGCATCTTTGCCAAGTCCTCCGTGAAATGAAACCACTCCCTGAACCGGTAAACCGCCACGAGCAGCTTCAAGAGCACCAGTACCACCAAAGCAATAACCGATGATAACTATATTGTCGGCATTTGCACCGCTTTTTACCAATTGCTCTAAAGCTAATGAGATGCGTTTTTGATAGAGTTTATAATCATTCTTATATTTTCCCGATTGTTTTCCGGCTTCTTCAACATTTGATGGGTAGTTACCTTCACCATATATATCGGCAATAAAAGCATGGTAGCCAAGTCCTGCCAGTTTCTCAGCAGTTTCTTTAGAGTGGTTGCTTATGCCTTTCCAGGCAGGTAATATAAGTATCCCCGGTTTTTTACTTAAAGATTTTGAAGGTTGGGAAGCAAAGCCATTAAGCTTTTGGTTTCCGTCATGGTAAGTTACGGGTTTAAGTTGTGCATTAGCCTGTAAAGCTACAAGTGTAAGCACAATTAATAGTTTTGTTTTCATTAGTATAAATGTTTTAGTAAATATAAAAAAGAAAGCTTTTATACACAATTGGTATAAAAGCTTTCGGGGAGAATCAAAGTTTCAACCTTGGATTAGCTTCTTTGCAGTTCATGTTTACCTTCTTTAATTTCTTCTACCATCTTTTTATTAAAAGCAGGCAAATCATCGGGTGTACGGCTGGTTACAAGTCCGTTGTCAACCACAACTTCTTTATCTGTCCAGTTGGCACCGGCATTTTCCAGATCTTTTCGTATTGACATGAATGATGTAAGCTCCCTGCCATCTACTACTTCTGCATTAATAAGTATCTGCGGACCGTGGCAAATGGCTGCTACAGGTTTTTTCTCGTCAAAAAAAGCCTTAACAAATGCAATCGCATTATCGTGTCTTCTCAGCAGATCGGGATTAATAACTCCACCCGGTAATACCAATGCATCATAATCTGATGAGGTTACTTCGTCAAGGGTCTTGTCTACATTATATTCTTTACCCCAGTTTTTTTCCGCCCATGCTTTGATGGTTCCGCTTTTCAGGCTGACAATCTCTGCTGTCCAGCCCTGTTGCTCTAAATGTTCTTTAGGTGATTTTAGTTCACTTTCTTCAAAACCGTTGGTTGCCAGTATGGCGATTCTCTTGCTCATAATTGTAATTTTTTGATATTAGTAATTTCTATATCATAAAATTACTTTGCTGATTTTCAGTTAGCTTATAATGCTCTATTAAACTTGTGCTAATGTTTGTTAAGACTAAAAACAAGAAGAGCATCACAAATAGTTTGCAATGCTCTTCTCTAAATATAAATAGAATTAACTTAACCTCGTCTTCCTCCACCACCGCCACGTTGGGCAGGGGCTGATGCAGGAGTACTTTGCCTTGCAGGAGCTGAAGAAGGTGTACTTCTTACGCTTGGCGCGCTGCTTCTGGACGGTGTACTCATGTTGTTTGCCGGTGCAGATCGTTGTACGGGAGCGCTGCGTTCAACACTTCTTATTGGAGCAGGGGCGCTACGTTCTACTCTTGCCGGCTGAGCCGTTTGTGTTCTTGTATAAGAAGAATTGTCACGGCCATTATTATTTACTGTTCTCGAAGGAGAATCGGCGGTTCTTACATTTTGTGTGCCTCTCGACGAACTGTTTTCATAACCTCCTCTTACAGCATTTCCGTTTTTACGAACAGTATTAATGTTGGAAGTATTCACATTGTTCGATCTTGACGAGTTGCTGAAAGAATTTCTTGATGTAGTAGTTGTTCCACGAGATCCTTTAACTGTACCTCTGCTTTGCTCTAAGGCATAGCGGTTACTTACATTAGTATTTCTGCTTGCGAAAGAAGTATTAGGGTGCTGTCTTTCATAGCTGTTCTGTCTTCTGCTACTGTACATGTTCTGAGCCCTCGAGCTATTTCTTACAGTAGTATACGCATAAGAGTTTCTTGGGTTGATGTAAGTACGCACATGGCTTCTGTATCGGTATACAGGACATGGAGCCCAATAGGTATAATAAGTAGGATAGTAACCCCAATACCACGGTGAGTAATAAGGACGATAGCTACTTACCCAAAAAATGTCGAATATAAAAGGATTGTAGGCATATACCGGCTCATATATATAGTTGGGGCCATACATGTATACATCTCCTACTACCTGAACCTGTACATTGTTACTTCTGTCTCTTTCAACCTCTACAGTTGCTATATCCTGAAATACATCGGCACCAAGTACTGCTTGTATGATAATAAGGTGCGTATTGTTTTCTGTTGCTTCTATAACCCTAAGGTAATCTACCCTGTTGTCTCCGTTCAGGTCAAGGTTCGATATCTGAAGGTCTGGGTCATTCAGTCTTCTTTCAAAATCTTCAAGGTCGCTGGATTCACCAAATATAGATGCAACAGCCCTTAAATCTAAGTTATCGCTTATGTCGCTATTGTTAGCTCTCACAGTAGTTATATCCTGTGCAAAAGCATCACCTGCAATAAAAAAAGCGAAAAGTGCTATATGTTTAAAAATCGTTTTCATGGTTTAGTAAAATTAGGACTTGCCCGGCAATTTTATAAGTTATTTGGTAATATCCAATTACTGTGCCAATATTTTTTTTATACCTTTATCACCTTCCAAAAAACCAATAAAAACAAGGTTTTTTAATTTATACAAATAATGCAAATACGTAAAGCATCGCTTGAAGACTTTCAGATTATTAATGACTTAGCTATTAAAACATGGCATGTAGCATACGATAAAATACTTTCGCCAGAGCAGTTGAACTATATGTTAGAAATGATGTATAGCCTCGTGGCAATAACAGAGCAGATTGCCGTTAAGGGGCATCATTTTCTTTTATTGTCAGAGAATAACAAATATCTGGGCTTTGCTTCTTATGAACTGAATTACAAACCAGGTGTTACCAAACTACACAAATTATATGTGCTTCCCGAAACACAGGGCAAAGGTGCCGGAAGGTTACTCATTCAGAAGATAGAAGAAGCTGCCAGAGCCAATACTAATCATAAGGTGAGCCTAAATGTAAACCGATACAATTCGGCAGTTAATTTTTATCTTAAGAATGATTATGCTAAGATTGCCGAAGAAGATATTAATATAGGTAATGGCTACCTGATGGAAGATTTTGTTATGGAAAAAAGCCTATTGTAGTACCATCTATTTTTGAGTTTATATTATGATGCCTGTAACTTATGTTTAAGGCTTTGGGAGTTAACTTTATGGCTATAACTATAAAACCAAAAAATCATGATAGTACAAATTCCGGATCTGCCAGCTAGTATGGTAGGTTTTCGTTCAGATGGAGAAGTCACAAAAGAAGATTTTGATATTGTAAAACTTCAGGTTGCCAATTTGGTTGAAAAAACCGGTCAGCTTAACTATCTTTTGTTTCTTGATAATTCTCCAGCTGATTTTACAATTGGTGCCTGGATTCAGGATGCCTTATTAGGTATAAATCATATTACAAGGTGGAACCGTGCAGCCATAATTTCTGATTCGGAAACCGTTATTAATTTTACTTCAGTATTTAGTAAAGTAATGCCGGGCGAGTTTCGTGGTTATCATAAAGCCGATTATCAAAAAGCGGTCGACTGGGTATCGGGTAGAAGTGAAGATTAGCCATTTACAACATTTATAAATAAAAAAACTCCCTTTAAGGGAGTTTTTTTATGACAGTTTAATCCTCATGTCTGGGAGGAATGAACTTTACATTTTTCTCTGTTTCTTTTTGTTCTACATATACGGCATAGTCTGCGGGTTCAATTTTTGAGCCTTTAAAACAGGCGTACTCACGGGTATATTCTGCACCAAAATATAGTATCGCTGCTGTATAATATACCCACAATAATATTACTATAATCGATCCGGCTGCGCCATAAGGAGATCCGGCTGCGGTAGTTTCTATATATAAACCTATAATATAACGCCCCAATAAAAATAGGAGGGAGGTAAAAAATGCTCCGGCCCGAACATCTTTCCAGCCAATTTTAGCATCCGGAAGCACCTTGAATATTACCCCAAACAGAACAGTTATAACCAAAAAGCTGATTACGATATTGGCGATATTAAGTAATATAATGGTAAGGTCAGGAAAATAAGCCTTTAATATATCATTAAGCGCCATGAGCGCCCCGTTGATTATTAACGAAACTATCAGGAGGAAACCAAGCCCTACAATTATAGACCCCGATAAAAGCCTGTCTTTTATAAGTTTTAGCCAGCCTTTTTTAGGTTTTGCCTTTACCCTCCATATCATATTAATAGAATCCTGTATTTCGCCAAATACTGTGGTGGCACCTATTACAAGTGTAATACCCCCAATAATTGCAGATATAGTTGATTTGCCTGAAAGTTCGAGGTTCTGGATTATTTGCTGAACCTGTATGGCCGCCTGACTGCCTATAAGGCCATTTATTTCTTCAAAAACACGTCCTTCGCTTGCTTCCTGGCCAAATATGGCACCAGCCAATGATATTATCAGCAGTAGGAGTGGGGCTAATGAAAAAATGGTGTAATAGGATAAGGAGGCGCTTAGTTTAAGTCCTTTGTCTGCCATAAAACCTTTAAAGGTGTTTTTTAGTATTGTTGCGGCATTTATTAGCGATTTTTTTCTGAAATACTTTATCATAGAATACAAATTACTCATATAAAAATACGCATCGCATAAGGTAAATGCTATGATATTAACATAACTATAAAATTCTGTGATAAATTATGCATGCATATTTATTATGCGTGCAATATCTCTCAGCAAAACCCAATTATTTCATAAAAGTGATTTCTGAACCACTCTATATCATCCTCGTTAACACTAAAATACTTAACTTTATAGTGGTATTAAACGCGGTTTTTTTGTGCGTTTTAAATAGAGAAATCCATGAGAATAGTGATAGTAGGAGGTGGCTTTGCAGGTATTAATCTTGCTAAAGGCCTCGCAGGTGACAAAAACTTTGATGTCACCCTTGTAGATAAGAACAATTACAATTTTTTCCCTCCGCTAATTTACCAGGTAGCAACTGCTTTTCTGGAACCTTCAAGTATAAGTTATCCGTTCAGGAAGTTATTCCGTAAAAATGAAAATATTCATTTCAGATTGGGTGAAGTACTTTCAGTAAGGACTGAAGACAATGTTGTTGTATTAAATAACGGGGAGCTGGAATATGACCGCCTTGTTTTTGCTACGGGTGCAGAATCAAACTATTTCGGGATGGAGAATGTTCGTAAGAACGCTATTCCTATGAAAACGCTAAATGATGCTATCGAGATGCGTAACAAGTTGCTTCAGCGCATGGAGAAAGCTGCTATCTGTAAAAATAGCCGTGAACGCCGTAAGTACCTGAATATAGTTGTAGCCGGTGGCGGACCTACCGGTGTTGAGGTTTCAGGGATGTTTGCAGAAATGCGTAACGGTATCCTTAGAAAAGAATACCCTGAATTGTCTACCAGCGTGAGTAATATTTACCTTGTGGATGGGGGAGATGCTCTTTTGGCTCCTATGAGCAAAAAATCACAGAAAGATACTTATGAAGCCCTTGAAAAGCTTGGTGTAATAATAAAACTAAATACACGTGTTGTCGATTTTAAAGATGACACGGTATATTTTCATAATGGTGAAACCATACAGTCTAAAAATCTGATATGGGCGGCAGGTGTTTCTGCTAAGACATTTGACGGTATTCCTGAAACAAGCTATGGTCGCGGTAAAAGATTTAGTGTAGATGGTTACAATAAAGTGGCCAACACAACTAATATTTACGCGCTTGGCGATACCTCAATTATGGAGGGTGTAGATAGCGCTTTTATGGGAGGTCACCCACAGTTGGCACAGGTTGCTATACAGCAGGGAACGCTATTGGCCAAAAACCTTAAGCGAGAGCTTAAGAATGAAGCCCTAAAAACCTTTAAATATAACGACAAAGGATCGATGGCCATTATTGGGAAAAATAAAGCTGTTGCCGATCTACCCAAGCCAGAGATGCACTTTAAAGGTTTTATAGCATGGATTATGTGGTTATTTATTCACGTTATGTCGCTTATCGGATACAGGAACAGGATTATTACAGCCTATAACTGGATGATTGCATATCTTTCTAAGGACCAGTCTTTAAGGATGATCATAAGACCTGATAAGAGCAGAAAGAAGGGGGAAGTCAATCCTGATTAATATATAGAAGGCATTCACCACGGTGAATGCCTTTTTTAATTTATGTTAGAACGGATATCCTATCGCTAAATTCAATACAAAATTTTCCTTTCGCCAGTATTTACTGCCCACGTCTATATCGTCCAATACCCAGCGGTCACCGTCGGGCAGCCAGGGCTTTCGTAATGGGAATGCACCATCAAGCCTTAATATAAGGAAAGACAGGTCTAGCCTTAATCCGATACCTGTACCTACGGCAAATTCTTTATAAAAGTCTTTAGAGATTTCGGCACCTTCCATTCCGTCTTTTTTGTTCCATAACCAGATGTTACCGGCATCTACAAATATGGCTCCGTGTACAACGCTGTATAGTTTCATCCTGTATTCAGCATTAATTTCCATCTTTATATCTCCCGATTGATCAGGAAGGAAAGAATTGGCAGTAACTGTAGTATCTCTATAGGTTCCGGGACCAATAGATCTAGCCCTGAATGCCCGTATACTGTTTGTTCCTCCTACAAAAAACTGTCTTATATAGGGAAGCTCTGAAGAGTTTCCGTATGGATATCCAAAACCTATGGTAGCTCTTGTTGCCAGTTGAGAGTTTTTACTGAATTTATGGTAAAATCTAAAGTCGTGTTCTGTTTTTGCATATTGGCTAAACGGAACTCCAAATACAGATATAGTGTCTCCTTTTTTAATATTGGCACCTGTGACTAACCCTGTAATATTTCCGGCAAGATCCAGGGAACCTTTGTAATAAATAGTATTCTTTTTAAACTGCCTCATCGTATTTGTATAGGTATACGAATAGGTTGGGCCAAAAATCAATTGTTTGTCTATGGCTCTTTGCAATGATCCACTTTGGTCATCTTTAATACGGTTTCTGTATTCCTCAGTTACATGGCTAGGACTAACAAAAATGGCATCAAATACTTTCAGTTCGTGCTCTTTGGTAATGTCTTCTTTCCACAGGTAACCAAACGATGTTTTGAAAGAATTCAGTGAATACAGTTTTTGCCTGTTTTGGTATTCATAACCTATAGCAACTTTGGTGCGTGGTACATAGGCACTTGGTGTCTCAACTTTAATAGGTGTAATAAATCGTGGCCATGTAAGGCTCACATCACTACCTATACGATATACATTATAACCCTTATTTTGCCCTGCCATTTGTACCTCAAGTCCTCCAAAGGCAGATATGCTCAAAAGTTCTGCAGCCTTAAAAGTGTTGCGGTTACTCCAGTTTACAGTTAGCTCACTACCATTATAGTTAGCAGAGTTTGTTTTGGCAGAAAGCTCCATCTGAATCGACTTTTTAGGCAGCGGAGTCAGAAAATAATAAGTATCTAGGGCTGTATCCAGTGAATCAGAAATTTTAAACTGGTTTTTTACGAATCTGAATGTACCCAGGTTAACCAGTCGGTTTAATGACAGGTTATGGTCTTTACGGTTATAAATATCTCCTTTGTGAAAGTATAAGGTACGATCATAGATTATAGGACGAAAGTTATGTTCTTTATCTATTATGGTATAATCTTTATATCTGGTAACAGAATCGTTTTCGGTAGGAGTGCTAAGGGTATCGCTCGCTGCACTTAATGAATAGTTTGGATAGATAAAAATGTTATTGATGGTATATACCTTTTTAGCCCTTTCAGGCACATCATCTTTCAGGCGAATCCTTAAATCTACCTGATGGTCGCCAACAGTACTGTCTACCCTTATAATGAGATAGTCTGGGTTAAAAAAGAAATAGCCTTTCTCTTTTAGTCTTTCATCTATACGGTTGCGCTCATCTTTAATCTTGTCCAAATCATAAGGAGAGCCTTGTTTTAAACGGGTTCTTCTTTTGGTTCGAGTTACGGCACTGTCAAGTCGGGTACCTAATGAGTCAGGCCATATCACATTGCGGATGGTATATTGTTTTCCTGGCTTTACAGTATATATGGCTTTAGCCTTCCTGTTGGATGAGGTAGAGTCGGCACTGGTACGTGATTTAAAATATCCTCGGTTTTCTGCTCTGTTTTGTAATACATCAGCATTATAATCCATATCCACCTGACTGAAAGTAACCGGTGGTTCGCCAACTTTATTCCTTAACCAATACTGAAAGCCTTTCTCTTTCTTAGGTTCTCCGGCAAAGTTGTACATACTCAGTTTAAAGCGCCATCCTAATATTGTCCTGTTAGGTTTAGGGCGCAGCAATTCCTGCATTTCTGACTTTAGTGCTTTTTTATCGCTTTTGCTCATCAGGCTGTCTTCAATTTTTACTTCAGCTCCGGTGTAAAGCATTTCACCCTCAGGCAGGTATTTCGTATTACTGCAGCTATATACAAGCAGTAAAAGAAAAGGGATGTAATATATTGGTTTGATTTTCATGCTTAATTTTCTTTTGGCGTGTCTTTATCCTTTTCTTCTCGGGCTTTACGTTCTTCCTCTTCTTTTTCCTGTTGTTTTTTCTTTTCTCTTAATTCTTTCTCTTTTCTAATCATTTCTTTTTCTTCTTCGGTCCTGTGGAAAAGCTCTCTGAATTTATTGTAATCAAGCGTAAATATCAACGATACTCCTGTTTCTATAACCTGTCCCTGTACAGCGGCATCATATTCATCTTTGCTGTAACCTCTAACAGTATAGCGGCCGTCTTTGGTTAACTGATAATCCACAGCAACGTCTCCGGCTATGTTATTGGTCTTTTCGTTAGTCTGTCCCTGACCTTCAACACCAACAGTACTGCCGACGGTAACTTTTAACCTGTCGTCAAACAATCTTTTAGAGGCACTGACATTCAGGTCGGTTCTGTTTTGCCTTTCTCCACTAGTGTAATCTTCAGACGATTCAAGATCAAAATTCAGTTCTACTCCCTGTATCAAATCGCTTGCAAGGTTGTTAAGCTGTTGCGAAAGTATTTTGCTCACACTCTGCCTTGCCAGCATTCCTGTAGAAGTTCCTGCTTCAGTAGAAAATGGGTTTTCTCCCACAAAACGGTTTAGTAACAGTACTGCAAACACCTGCTTGTTTAGCTCAGATGGCTCCTGACGTAATTGTTCCAGTTTGGCATTGGTAGTGTTTACCACTTTGGTCGATACATTATTACTTCCTTCGTCTAGCTCGATATCGAATGATAATTCAGGCTTAAGCAGTTCACCTTCCATTTTCAGGATGGTATTAAACGGAATTTTTTGTTTAAATGTGTTTTGTATCGACTGCTGTTCACCGGCGATCTGAGGGCCAACAAGATCAATAGGAGCAATGTCGGTTTTATAAACCGCGCTGATGTTTATATTGGCATCGGTAGGCTCGCCGGTCCATAATATGTAACTGCCGGATTGAATCTCAAATTTTCTTTTAATAAAGTTAAAGGTCATTTGGTAGGCACCTTCGCTAAATTCATAACGTCCGGTAAGTGTTGTCTTTCCTGATTTATCAATTCCGCCGGTAAGCTGTGCTTCCCCTTTAAGTTGAAGGTAATCTCCGTTTCCTTTATCAATAACCAAATTGAGTTCAGCTTCTTTAACCACTTCAATATTTACGAGTACATCCATGCCTTTTAATTCAGTAGAATTTACAGTCTGCTCAATTTTAAGGCGCTCCATCATTTCCTTATTGTCTTCATCTACAAACTCAACAATGCCCTCCCTGTCTGCAATCGACGGATCCTGTTGCGGCAGCACAACGGTAAATTTAGTATCGTCGTCTATTTTAAGATTACCACCTATTATTGGGCTTTCCGGTGTACCTTTTATGTTTAAATGCGTATCAAAGTATAGAGTGCCATAGTAAAAATCATTGTCTTTAGCCGTTGAATTCACAGCCCTGAAATCATCTGCATCTACGGTTAGGTTAAAAGCAAAATCCCTGTAATTTGTTGTGTTTACGGTTCCGTTAACATCAAGTGTATTATTTTCTTCATCATTTACCTGAAAGTTGTTCAGTACAATTCCGGTATCGGTAAAACGTATCTCATCATTCATGCCTTTAAAATATGCATTGAGCTGTTTTACTCTCAGGGCTACGTCATTAAAGTTCAGGTTACCGTTTATATCAGGATCGGTTGTTGTACCGGCAATTTTAAAATTGCCGGATAAGTATCCCTTACCATCTTTAATCTCGCCCATGCTAAATGCCTGAAGACTTTCAATATTCAGTTTGTTAATGTCAACATTCAGGTCAAAACTTTCAGCTTCAGCGTTATAATTACCGTCTATGGTTGCCTTGTTATCACTGCCGCTAATTTCAACATTGGCGGTATAAGTGTTAGCAATCTCATTGTTCACTTTAATTTTAATGTTTCCAACAGTGTCTTTACTTATTGCAAGGTTTTCAATGTTTAGGTCTGATGTAAATACAGGTTTAGTAGTAAGGTTTCGAAGTTCGGCCTTACCGTCAAGAGTTCCTGTTATTTTAATTTCCTGTTTATTGATGATATTAGTAAGCGTCTCGATCTTAAAATTATCAAGTTCAATGTCCAGCGGGGCATTTGGAGTTTCCGAAGCCGATTGTAATTTTAGTTCACCACTATCGCTCTTAATGTCAAAGTTGTTGGCATAAATACCATCTTTACCAAAGCTTATACTATTGTTTTCGTCTATTCTCCATTCCTCATAATTAAGCTTCAGTCCATCAGGGTTAAGTGAAAGTTCTGTATTCTTATCAGTAGCTTTAAGCTTACCGGCTATCCTGTATTGTTCTTCTTTTTTCTTGTCTTCTACCTGTAGTTTATAGTCAATAATGTTATCTTTTACACTACCGGTAAGTCTGGTATGCTCCAGCTGAAACTGTTCGCTTTGTACCTGACCTATTTCCACATTATAAGCCAGAGAATCCTGTTGGGTTTCTACTTTCAGATCAACGCCTGAAATGGTGTAACTGCCATAAACTATCCTCGGGATAGCCCCGTTTATTTTCAGGCTGTCAGTAGTACTGTCATAACGGCCTTCAATTTTAATAGGTTCTAATCGTGTTATCTGCGGAACCAGTTTATAAAGTATAGGGTCATTATCCACAACCAGTCCGAAATCAAACTGTTGCGGAACATTAGATTTTTTAGGTGTAGTAGGATTTGTATTGTAATATTTAGCAATAGTGGCCGAAAGGGCAGGACCAACCTGTGTGAGTTTATAGTTGCCTTTCATATAGGCCTTAAGGAATTGCGACTTGATCTGAATAGCGGTAGTATCAGGCTGGCTGATGGCCACTATGTTGATAGAATCCAGTGCGAACTGCTCTTTTTCGTTGGCAAACATAAAGCTATGCAGCTTAATAGTACCGTTAAGGTTATCCGGATCGGCATCAGCTATGTCAGCATCTACATTACCACGTAGTTTTAACGGCCCGGCATGCAGGTTCAGTTTGTTCAGATCGGCAATGTCAACATTAAGCCTTATTTTTCCGTTAGGATATTTACCGTTAAAGCCCCCATTGGCCAAAAGCTGGAACTCCAGATTAGGATCGGCCATATCTGCTTTGGCATCAAATTTACCATTACTGATGGCTCCGTCTACATTCAGGTTTTTATAAATGTAACTATTGTATTCAGCACTAACTATATTTGCCAGTACTTTGGCATTAGCAGTTTGAGGGTCGAGTCCCTTACCTTTTACTTTAGCCTTTAGCGTTATCCTTCCTATAGAGTCATTAGTAATCAAGGTTCCAACATCAAAATTATCGATGTCAACATCGGCATCATAAATTTCGCTGCCCTTTTTGCGCTGGTCAAAAATGGCTTTTACTTTAGCATTACCAAAGCTGCTGGTAAGATTTACATCTGTAGCAAAGTTGTTTATTTTTCCTTTAAATTTGGCTTTCGCCGAAAGATTACCCGGTAATTGTATGTTAGCAGGTAACGTACCTTTAGGGATGTAGGTATTGATGTCTTTTGATGTTGAGGTAAAAGCACGAACGTTCATGTCAAACCATGCTTTTTGCACATCAGGCAGGCCAATAATCCTTCCGCTGGCTGCAATTTTTGTTGCTCCTATACCACTTACTTCCAAATTGTCAATCTTAATGTCGCTTATCTTACCTTCTACACGGCTGTTGATGTTAAGTACACCATTGGCATTTCCTTTAAACGGAGCAGTGTCGGCAAGAGTAGGCACAAAGAGCAATACATCTTTAAAACCAATACGACTGTCTTTAATATCGGCATCTACTGTAAGGTTACCAATATCTTTTGTAATGGCATCCAATGAAGGATAAGAGACCGAAATATGGTCTTCAATCTGAGTATAGGGTGTTTCAAGATATAAATCATTAAGCTCGGCGCCTTTAGTTCCATACGAGAAACCTGTACGCAATTCCTCAACGTTCAGTCCGCTTTTTTCTTTTACGCTAAATGTTGCGATGTTTCCTGAAATGGCCTCAGTACTGTAAGACAGATCTTCAGCTTCCAAGTTCAGGTCGGTAATGTCAAGGTGTTTATAATCAATGCCTTTAGTGACTGGGGCAGAATTCTCATCATCAAATTTGAATGCCACATCTTTAATGTCTGTATTGGCAAGTTTAAATTTCCACTGTGCCTGTTGCACGGCAGTGGTTTCTTCTGGCAGCGATTCTTTAACCTGCTTTTCAAATTTCCCTAAGGCCAATTGCCCTTTGAGCCCTTCAATCTCAAGATTATCCAGGTCAATAAGCTGCTTTTTAAGATCAATGTCGTTAACCTTAGCAAATAGTTTTTTTAGTTTTAATCCGGTATCAAGGCGACTGCCTTCGTTGTCATAACCTACATCAATATTAGCAATATTAATTTTACCAAGCTTAAGTTTCAGGTCGGGTTGTTTAGAGGCTTCTTCAGCGGCTTTCTGAGTTCCTTGAGCAATTTCAGCAATCATTCCCTGTTTTAAGGTAAGCTTAAGACCATCCAAATTGATTTTTGGAACGCTATATTCCATCTTATCTAAATCGAATTTGCGGATACGGGTGTCAAAATGGGTTAGATTTACTTTGAGATCATTTTTGGTAATCTTATCGTCATAGCTAATGCGAATCCTGTCGAGGTTTACCTTGTTGATTGAAAATTTCATTGGAGCCGAAGTGGTGTCCTTTGGTTTGTCAGATGCAAAAGCATTGATGATGTAATCAAAGTTAAAAACAGCGTCTTCATTGCGCTTTACATTAGCAACAATACCCTGAAGATTGACAGAATTGATCTCCACCTCGTTGTCAAGCAACTTAAAAAGGCTTATATCAACAGCAAGTTTTTCGCCGGCTAATAGCGTATCGCCCTGCTGGCTTTCAAAATAAACACCCTCCAGAATTACCTTTTTGGGGAGTCCTATTTCTATCTTCTCAATATTAACGTCAGTGCCAATTTTCTTCTCCAGATAACTGATAGCCTTTTCTTTAGCTATGTTTTGAAAATAGGGGATTTGAAGCAATAGCACAAGCAATAGAAACAATCCAATAATCGATCCTATTGTCCAAAGGATGATTTTTAATCCTTTACGCAGGTATTTCTTAATCTTAGCATTCATTTGAGTTTTAAAAATAGTTATAAAATGACTATCACTCTTTTAAAATTTTGCTAAAAAATTACTTACAAAAATATTAGAGGTTATTCTTACTTTACAGATTGAGGTGTTTTATTGGATTAAAAGCTAACATAATCTTAACCGGTGTAAGCCTATTTGTTCGTAATTTTATTCTTATTTATTGCTATGCCTCATACAGATACCATTTTGCCTGTTCCGTTTTACCGTAACAGGGATATCAGCTGGCTCGAATTTAACGGGCGTGTTCTTGCTGAAGCTGCATCGGAAAATACACCTTTACTGGAAAAGGTAAAGTTTCTGTCTATTTATTCTTCTAATCTCGATGAGTTTTACAGGGTTCGCATTCCTGCTCTGATGGCTCTTAAAAAGCTGACAGGTAAAAAAACTGAAACCGACAGAAAAGTATATAAAAAGATACTTAAGGATATAAATGAGAAGGTATACGAGCAACAGCAACAGTTCGGGAAACTTTTAAAACAAGAGGTTTTACCGGTTCTTGAAGCGAACAACATTCATCTTATTTATGATAAGCCGTTTCCTGATGAGGTTAGGCAAGAGGCCAGAGATTATTTTTTCACCCGTATACTTACGTATCTCAAACGCATGGAACTGAATGCTGATACTGATTTCTTTTCCGAAAATAATAAACTGTATTATATGGTTTCGGTGACGGATACTGAAGGCACGGAATGTTTGCATATTATAAACATCCCTTCGGGAGAGATGCCAAGGTTTTTTAGTATCAATAATGAAAATGGTCAGTACATCTTGTTTATTGATGATATTATTAAGGAAAATCTCGATGCTGTTTTTCCGGATGCTGTAATCAACGGAGCATATACTTTTAAAATTACCCGCGATGCGGCATTAGAGTTTGATGATGATTATGAAGAAGGACTTGCTGCTCAGATGGAGAAAAAAATCGCCAAGCGCGACTTTGGTATCGCTACACGTTTTCTTTACGATTATGCAATGCCCGAAGAATATTTAAAAGTGCTTATAGAGTTACTGCAGCTAAAAGGGGCGAACGTTATAAAAGGGCGATCACACCATAATCTGAAAGACCTTGCTGAATTGCCTGTAAAAAACAGCGTGCTTGAATACCCAAAATGGTCGGCACTTCCTTTTGTATTTGAAGAGCGATCGCTGTTTGAACATATTCAAAAGGAGGATGTAATGATTCATACGCCTTTTCGCTCTTACGATACCGTGCTGCGTTTTTTTAATGAAGCAGCTATACACAATGATGTAGAGGAGATTTATGTTACTGTTTATCGTATGGCTCAGGATTCGCGAATAGCTAATGCCCTTATCAGTGCTGCCGGCAACGGAAAAAATGTTACAGTAATTGTTGAACTTAAAGCCCGTTTTGACGAATCAAACAACCTTAGATGGTCAAGAAAGCTTAGTGAAGCAGGAGTGACTATTATTCATAGTGTCCCATCACTTAAAATACATGCTAAAATTGCTTTGGTAAAATTCAGGAAAGGATATAAAATAAAAGCACTTGGATTATTGGCAACCGGAAACCTTAATGAAACCACAGCCCGCTTTTATACCGATCATATACTGCTAACTTCAAACGTAGACCTTACCCGAGAACTTAGGCATGTATTTAAGTTTCTCAGCTTGATGAAAAAAAGAGAAGCCAAAGATTTTTATGAATTCAGACATCTTTTAGTAGCACAGTTTAATTTAAGGGACAGATTTCTTGCACTTATTGACAGGGAAATTGATAATGCTAAAAAAGGACTTCAGTCAGGTATTACCATAAAGCTCAACAATCTTGAAGAGCAGGTTTTGATAGATAAACTATATGAAGCTTCAAATGCAGGAGTAAAGATCAATTTGCTGGTAAGAGGTATTTGTTGTCTTGTGCCCGGAATTGAAGGACAGAGTGAAAACATTACGGTGAAACGTATTGTTGACCGTTATCTTGAACATGGTCGTATTTTTATTTTCAGCAATAATGGAGATGTTGAGGTTTACCTCGGTTCTGCCGACTGGATGAACCGTAATATTTATCGTAGGGTAGAGGTATGCTTTCCGGTATATGACGCGAGAATTAAAGATGAGTTGATACACCTTGTCAACCTGCAATTGCGTGAGGAAAGTTTCGACGTGAAACGTTCGCAGGAAAAGATATATGAGTTTTTAAAAGATGAGGTAACGCATTAATTTTCTTCGTCTTCAACCTGAAGTATATGTAATATGCGATGTATTACGGGAGCAAAGAACACTGCAGTAATACTAAGAAAAGCTACGCCACTGTATAGTGCATAAATAGAAGAAAAATATTTTAGCGGCATCATTTGGCATTTCTGACACGGGACCCATCCCGGTCAGTATCATTGAAGCCATATAAAAGCTATCTACCCAGTTAAGGCTTGCAAAATGGCGATAGCCTAAAACCCCAATTCCTACCGAAAAGACTATAAGTGCTATGGCAACAAGGTGTAACGCCCCATTCGAAGTGCAAAACGTTTAACAGGTAAAACTTGTTGTCGGCGGTGTTCCATTATACGAATGTACTAAAAATAGCTACACGTCAAATCCTTCAACTTCTTTAACTTCTCCCGGCTGAAGATTTCCTAAATATACGTTGCCAACACGTACTCTTACCAGCCGAAGCGTAGGATAGCCAACCGCGGCAGTCATTTTGCGAACCTGCCTGAATTTGCCTTCGGTAACGGTAATTGATACCCATGAGGTTGGCCCGTGACGTTCGTCCCTAATTTTACGTCCGCGTTCAGGGAAATCTGGTTTTTCAGTTATTATGTGTGCTTCGCACTCACGGGTTACATAACGTGTTCCTTTAAAGCCAATCTCTACACCTTTTTTTAACTCATCGACAGCTTGCTGAGTGATAACGCCATCGACCTGGGCATAATATTCTTTCTCAACTTTTTTACTGCGCACAATCTCACTCATCATACCATCGGTAGAAAGCAACAACAACCCTTCTGAATCCTCATCCAGCCTGCCGATAGCCATAGTACCCTCAGGAAAATCATGTAATTCTCCCAATAGCTTTTTGTTGCGTTTCAGGTTGTAAATAAACTGACTCAGGTAACCAAAAGGCTTATAAATGATAAAGTGATGCTGCATGAGGCAAAGTTAAAGCTTTTCTCAGGATGGTGAAAACTGCTTATATTTGATATGCAAACAACAAACAATCTAAAAATATGACACCGCAAACACTTGAAATTAAAACTGCTATACAAATACAAAAGCCGGTTCATGAAGTTTTTGAAGCAATCGTAGATCCTGCTAAAATGTCGAATTATTTTATTGCTTCGGGCTCAGACCGGATGGAAACGGGAGCAAAGCTTACCTGGCGTTTTCCTGAGTTTGATATGGATGTACCTGTGAGGGTGGGTGAGGTACGCAAATATGAATACATTTCTTATTACTGGGATAATGCCGATAAAGAAATGCTGGTTGAAATGACGCTAACGGCTAAAGGTAACGATACCATAGTAAGAGTAATGGAAAAAGGCGCACCCAATGATGAAGCCGGCATAAAATGGCTTATGGGGAATACTGAGGGCTGGGCAAACTTCTTAGCCTGCCTTAAAGCATGGCTGGATCACGGCATCCATCTTAGAAAAGGTGCTTTCGATTTTATGTTTGAGAAATAGGGTATTTTATAATAAACGGAAAGGCTATCAGATGATAGCCTTTTCTATTTTTCAAGTATTACAGTCATTCCCTGTCCTCCGGCGGCACATACCGAGACAAATCCGCGTCCGCTGCCTTTTTCATGAAGCAGTTTTGCCATGGTAGCCAGTACACGGCCTCCGGTTGCTGCAAACGGATGTCCTGTTGCCAGGCTGCTGCCATTGATGTTAAGTTTTGCAGGGTCGATGCTACCAAGTGCCTCAACTCCAAATTCTTTAGACAATTCAGGGCTTTCCCAAATTTTCAAAATAGCCAATACCTGTGCCGCAAAGGCTTCGTGTATTTCATAATAATCAAAATCCTGAAGCCTAAGCCCTGCTTTTTTAAGCATTCGCGATGCTGAATATACAGGAGCCAATAGTAAATTGTGTTTGTTCTCAATATATTCTATAGCCGCCATTTCGGCATGAGTAATATAAGCGAGTATAGGCAGGTTGTTTTGTTTAGCCCATTCTTCACTGGCAATGAGCAGGCATGAAGCCCCATCTGTTAGTGGAGAAGAATTTCCTGCTGTTAGTGAGCCATTTTCTTTATCAAAAGCAGGTCTTAGCCTTGCCAGTTTTTCCATAGTGGTATCACGGCGCATATTGTTGTCCTGTTCGAGTCCCATGTATGGAGAAAGCATATCCTTAAAAAATCCCCTGTCAGTAGCAGCTGCCATTTTCAAGTGACTTTGCAGCGCATAAGCATCCTGTTCTTCTCGTGAAATCTTGTAATATTTAGCAGTATACTCAGTATGTCCGCCCATAGATAATCCTGTTCCGGGCTCAAGGTTTTGAGGAGCGACAGGCGTAAAATCGCTAAAGCGTATTCCGGCAAGATGCTTAAGTCTTTCCAGGGTTCCTTTACTGCGACGGGCTGCTAAGAATATCTTTCGGATATGTTCGTTAAACTCTAAAGGAACATTACTTGTAGAATCGACTCCTCCTGCAATACCACATTCAATTTGCCCCAGCGCAATTTTATTAGCGATATAAACAGCCGATTCGATTCCTGTATTACAAGCCTGCTGAATATCGCAGGCAGGGGTTTTTGGGTCGAGGGAGGTATGTAATACACATTCCCTCATCAGGTTTATTTCCCAACTATGTTTAATAACAGCTCCACCCGCAACCTCGCCCAGTTCTTTTCCATGGAGTTTATAGCGGTCAATAAGGCCATTGAGTGCAGCGGTCATCATATCCCTGTTGTTGGCTTGGGTGTATGCGGTATTGTTTCGGGCAAAAGGGATACGGTTGTATCCCACAATGGCTGCCCTGCGAAAAGGAGTATCTGTTGGCATAGCGAATGATTTATTACTACTAAGTTACTTAAATTCTGTCAGAGTCACTTAAAGTAATACAATCTTAATATTAGAGTAATCACTTATTCTCTTTCAATTTTAAGATTTGCACCACCAATAAAACACACTATGGGATTATTTGACAAACAGTTTCAAAAGCTAAAAAAAGAATTCAGTAAAAAAAATACACGCTATTATCGTGAGGGGGTAAAAGAACTGGAAGAACTATATGAAGAATTAAAAGGGGCTTATGAAGCCTTAGATATGATAGCGTTAGAGTTTTCGGCATTTAAAGATTTAGTTGCCAGCAGTCTTACCGAAGAAGATAATTCAAAAATGGAATATTTCAATCAACATTTTAAAAAGCTGGACAAGGTTTCAAGAGATGCAGTTCGTGACGTGAGAGACCTTTTAAGAAATCAAAAGAAAAGGCTGAGAGAAGCGATTAACGAAGAGTAAAATGAAACAGCCCCGCATCTGCGGGGCTGTTCTTTTATAAGGTGTTTTTAGATATTATTCCTGTCTGTTAATGTAAATCCATCCGGTGTCAGTGCCTCCGGCTGTACGCTCAATAACATAATAGTAAGTACCTGTAGGCAATTCATCACCTTTATTGGTTTGTCCTACCCATTCGTTTTTATAGTTGTCTTTGGTATATACTTCCTGACCGTAACGGTTAAAGATAGCTAACCTCTTAACCCCAATGAACTCAAGGTCAAAGTAATCATTCAATCCATCATTGTTAGGTGAAATACCTTTCTGGATGCTACATCCAATGCCATCTACTGTAAACATTTTTGTGGTTTCGCAACCATTTATGGTAACAGTTAAGAACAGATCCATTGGGAATGTATCGTTCTCAGGAGTGCTGTTAGCATATTCAGATACATTGATGATATTCGAATCTGTACCTATGGTATTACCCGAAGCATTAGACCATCTGAATGAAATGGCAGCATCTTCGTTACTAAAGTCTCCGGTAACAGGAGAAGCTGTTACTACATAGTTTGTTCCTTCACACTGTCCGTTGAAGCTGAATTCATACTGGCTTACGATAGTGAAAGTAAATGTTGACGATCCATCATGAACACAGTTTGCAGCATCACCTATGATTGTATAAGTAACAGTATGCATACCAGGGTTACTCGCGGAAATGTCTACCATACCTGTTGTACCGTCAATTACAAGTCCTGGAGTACCGCTAAATGTACCGCCTGTTGTAAAGTTAGGATCAAGGTTTGGTGAAGCATCAGCAGCATCAAAACAGAAAATGTCGTTATAATCAAAAGCAGTTACCGGAGTAAACACCTGAGTGATGGTTATGCTCGCAGTACCTGTACCTGCTGCAACACAGTTTGGTACGTTCTGACCTATTGCATAAGTAACAGTATGTTCTCCAGATGTACTTGCAGCAATATTAATTTCACCTGTTACAGGGTCAACTACAAGTCCGTTATCTCCTGTAAATGTACCACCTGTTGTAAAGTTGGTATCCAGAACAGGTAGTTGGTTAGCCGAGTCAGAACATACAGGAGTCGTATAAGAGAAACCTGTTATCGCATCTGCTAAAGGAGTTATAGTAATTATTGTACTTGAAGTGTTTCCAGAGTTACATACAGAAGAATCAGGATTTACAGTATAGCTAACTGTATACGTTCCAGCTACACTAAGATCAAGCAATATTTCTCCTGTTGCAGGATTTAAGATAAGTCCCGGTTGAGATGAATAATAACCTCCAGGTGTTTGTCCCGTAGCAGGAACAGCAACCGGATTAACATCTTCCTGACAGATGCTTGTTACAGCATAAGTAAAGTCAGTAACAGGAACGATTGAAGGATTCACCGTTACCACGATTTCAGTTCTTGCGCTTTCACAAGAGTAAGCAGAAACCTGGCTTACATAATAACTTGTCACTCCTGCAGTAGCAGTAGAAGGTGTTGGAGCAACTGTAGATGCAGTTCCACCTGTAGCCTGAGTATACCAGTTAAGTGTATTTCCTGTAAGTGCTGTCGCAGTAAGCGGAGCAGCAGTAGCATTTTGACAATACTCAAGAGCAGGCATAGCAGCCGGAGCAGCCGGTATTGGGTGAACATTAACTGTTATTGCAACTCTTGGGCTTTCACACTGATCAGTCGCTTTTTGAGATACATAATATGTAACACTAGTTTCAGCATTTGTATCCGGAGTTGGTGCAGTAGTATCTGCAGTACCACCAGTTGCTGTAGTATACCAGTTAAGTATATTGCCTGTTAGAGCAGTAGCTGTTAATTGAGCAGGAGTTTCGCCTACGCAGTAGTCAATTGTTGATACAACAACAGGCTCTGGTACACTACCATTGTCATAAGTAACTTTAATAGCACTACTACAGTATGCAGTTGTCCAGTTGAACCAATATTCGCCATTTGCAGCAAATCCGGTTATAGTTGTTGTATTACTGCTAGGATCTGCAATTTCTGTTGGTGAAGGGTTAGTAGGGTATGCACTCCACTCACCTGTTCCTGAACCCACAACAGTAACTACGTTGTCTATACATGTTGCCTGTGATGGCGTTACAGAAACTACACTGTTGTCAGCAGTAAACCTAATGCCGTCAAGGAAGTTACCGGTACTTAGAGCAGTAGGTCCGGTAGCAGAAGTTGAAATTGCAATAAACATAAATCGTGTTACGGTTTGTCCCGCAGGTACAGTATATGTTCCGGTATAAGTAACCCAGTTGTCTTTACCTGTTGAAGCTACAGTAACTGTTGATAGTGTTCCTCCAGGAGTACCGGCTTGTAATTCTAAAACATCTGGACCTCCGGCAGATCTTCCTTTGTGGCCAAATGAGTAGGTAAATACAGTACCGGCAGGGCTATCATAATCCTGATAAAGTCCTGAAGGTTCATAAGCATTTAGTTCTATAAACTGGTTTCCTTCATAACCAGGGTGTGACTCCATGTTTGGAACCGGCCAAAACTCCATTCTGTTATCAGATGCAGTTGTTCTCCATCCCTGTACAGTATTTTGGTAAACGTCCGTAGCAGGGTATATTCCGGTAACAAGCGGGAATTCAAAACTTGGATTAATTGTTGTGATAAGACAATCCTGCGGATTACCTTCAGATGGTGGCTCCGGAGTATTAACACAAATTTTAAATACAGTGTTTAAGTTTGCGGTAGTTGCATTTAGATAACATCTTACTTTGTAAGTTGCTCCCACCACAAGGTTACGAGCCATCATTACATTCGTGGTAGCACACTGTAATTGTAACAACGATCCACATGTTTCACCCTGATATAACTCTATAACTACGGCTTGAGAAGCAGTACTGTTAATTGCAAAATTATCAAGTATAATGTTAGCACGATCTGAAGTAGCTACAAATTCATACCATATATCGGCAGCATTCGATCCACCACAAGTATATGGCTGTGGAGAAGGAGTAGCACCAGTGTACATAGCAGTTGAAGATGACTGGCATTCCTGTCCGTAAGAGTTTTGTAGAAGGGTATAAGCACCTGTACATTCGTCATTACCAATTGCGGTTTGGAATGCAAACGGACCTGCCCATTTACTCTTGTCAGATGAACTACAAACAGCTCTTACATAATATACATAATTAGAAGATGGCTGAATAGCCGGATCTGAATATGTGAAAGGATTAGAACCTGCACTTACTCCAGGAGTTGATGCTGTAGGAGTTTGAGAGCCTGGCGTAGTAACATATACTTCCCAAGCTGTTGCTGTACCTGCTTCAGTCCAGTTAAATGTAGCTCCGGTCTGTGTTGAAGCTGTTGCTCCAAGAGCAGTAGGCTTAGGACATGTAATAAGCGTTAAATTGATATTATCAATAGCTCCCGCCGGCTGGTCTCCCGTGAAGGTGTTGTTTGTCCATTCGAATATAATACGCATGTTAGTGCCTGCATATCCTGTAGTATTCAGAATGTAGCTCTGGTTAGTCCAGTTTGCGTTGTTGGTAACAGTACCTAATAACTGACGATCTGTACCACTGGCAGTAATTGTTGTACCAGGTGTGGGAACAAAAGTATTTATCACACGCCAAACCTTAATATAATCTACCGATGCCTGTCCTACTGATTTCCAGTCAAAACTAAGGTCTACAGCTGTTGTGCCTGTAGGGATAATGAAATCTTTATAAGCATGAACCGTCGAGCCGGCTGTAACTGTATACGTATTAGTAACACCACCATTATCACTTATATAAAGTGAATTTGAAGGGCTGTTATAAGTAGCATCGCCAACAACCCATCTGTTTGTTTGCGTACCGTTTTTAATTACCCATCCATGTGTTGTACCATCAAAGTTTTCATCATAGTTAAGGCTTACAGGTTCTAATACAGTATTAAACTCATAAGGACCTAACCATAAACTCTTACCACCCGATCCACAATCATTTCTTACCCAGAAGTAATAAGTAGTTGAAGGCGGAAGACCTGATAAGGTTACAGCAGCTGTAGGAGATGTTCCTAATGCTGTGGTTGATACTCCTGGAGGTGTTGGCTCCTGAGAATAGTAATACTCATAAGTAGGAGAGACTGTTGCTGGTGGTGTCCAGGTAAATGTAACTCCTCCTGAGTTGTTTACAGGCATTTGTAAATTAGAAGATGCCGGACATGTAACCACTTTAAGGTTAATGTTATCTATAGCAGCAGGTGGTTGCTGACCTCCGGAAGCACTATTTCTCCATTCAAAAACCAAACGCATTGTTTGTCCCTGAAGCGCTGTTGCAGGGATAAGAATGTTGGATGTTTGCCAAATAGAGTTCAACTGGAAGTTACCTCCAACCTGTACACGCCCTGTTCCCGCAACTATAGCAGTTCCGGCAGCCGGTATGTAACTTGTAGGTACCAACCATATCTTGAAATAATCAATGTTAGACTCTCCCATACCTCTCCAGTCAAAAGTAAGCACTAGTTCCTCAGCAGGATTAGGTATAGTAATGTCTCTGTAGGCATGTACTAGTGTTGTTGCGCTAAGGTTGTAATTATTAGTAGCACCATTAGTATCTGATATGTATAGTGAGTTAGGTGCACTGCTGCTAGCAGCGGTTCCAACTACCCATTTATTAGTTTGGGTCCCGTTTATCAAATCCCAGTTATGCGCTCCCATATCAAAATTCTGGCTATAATCCATAGTCGCAGGAATTTGTGGTGTAAGGAAGCTAACAGGACCTACCCAGTAACTTTTTGAAGTTGAACAATCCGTTCTTACCCATATATAATATGTAGTAGATGCAGGAAGGTTCGGGATAGACACGGTCGCTGCTGTAGTTGATCCTGAAACAGTTGTAGCTGCTGTTGGAGGTGTCGGGTCTGTAGATAGATAATATTCATAACCTGATGCGCCTAAAGCAGGAGGTGTCCAGGTAAATGAGGCATCTGTCGAGGTTAGGTTAGACATAGTAAGTGCCGATGGCTGAGGACACTGTACAACTTTAAAGTTAATGTTGTCAATTGCAGCCGGTGGCTGATTTCCTCCAGTTCCATCATTTCTCCACTCAAATATCAGTCTTCTTGTAGATCCACCAAGGTTTAATGATCCGGCCTGAATGATGCTCGAAAGATTAGTCCATGAACTATTTAGTGATAATGCAGTACCCACCTGAGTAGCATTGGCTGTAGTAATTTGTGTACCTGGTGTCGGATTGAATGTAGTTGGAGCGATCCATACTTTTATCCAGTCCAATGTTGCGGCTTCTGCAACGCTTTTCCAGTCATAAGTAAGTTCTATCTGGTCTACTCCGGCAGGAATAGTGATATCTCTATATGCATGTACAACAGATGCTGCACTTGTATTGTATGAATTTGTTGTGCCGTTATCCTGAGAGATATATAACGAGTTTGCAGGGCTATTGCTTGTAGCAGGACCTACCACCCATTTATTGGTTTGGGTTCCGTTACTTAAAGCCCATCCGTGCGAGGCACCATCAAAATTCTGAGCATAATCCATAGTCGCAGGTATCTGCGGAGCTATAAATGATAATGGTCCTGCCCATGTACTTGTGTCTCCTGTACCACAATTTGCCCTTACCCAGAAATAATAAGTTGTAGAAGGCTGTAATGGTACATTTGTAGCAGTTGTAGTTGCAGAAGTACCTGTTTCAGGCGTAGTAGCCACCGGTGTAGTAGGTGAAGTACTTAAGTAATACTGGTATCCTTGCGCGGGTACAGATGTAGGTGCTGTCCAGCTAATGTTTACAGAGCTGTTTGTAAGTGTTCCGGCAACAACCTGAGGTGCTGAAGGAGCAGGACATGTAATTACTGTAAAGTTGATGTTATCAATAGCTGCCGGTGGTTGTGCACCTGTAGCAGCAGTATTTCTCCATTCTAATACCAGTCTTCTGGTTTGTCCCTGAATTGCTGAGACATCAACCACACCGTTAAAGGTGCTCCAGTTTGCATTGTTATACAGATCGTTACCGATTTTAATATTGGTTGCTGATCCTACAAGTAGTGTTCCGGGAACCGGGGTAACAGTTATAGGCAGCAAATAAGCTCTTATGTAATCATTTGCTGCTGTTTCACCAATACTTCTCCAGTCAAAAGCAAGGTTAAGACTGGTTACTCCATTAGGAATTATTACATCTCTGTAGGCATGTACTACAGAAGCAGATGTAATAGTATAAGTATTGCTTGCACCATTATCGTTACTGATATAAAGTGATTGCGAACCGCCATTGTTTACTGCACTTCCAACAACCCATTTGTTTACCTGAGTTCCGTTGTTTATTGTCCAGTTATGAGGCGATGTTTCCCAATTTTGAGTATAAGGTATCGTAGCAGGAATTTGCGTTGTACTAAACGCAAAAGGTCCACTCCAGATACTAAATGTACCATCACCACAGTTTGATCTTACATAATACTCATAAGCTGTTGAAGGCTGTAATGTGGTACCATCAGTCATTGAAGTCGCTGTGATGGTATTTGACGTTACGTTTATTCCTGCTCCTGTTGGTAGTCCTGTTCCCGCCGGCTGAACAGCAAGCTGCCATGAGGTAGCAGTACCTGCCGCCCATGTTAGGTCCCCACTCGTAGGAGTTGGGTTAGAAGCTGCAAGTCCGGTTGGTGCAGCACAATATACCTGTTGTATTGATAAAGTATATGGAGTTGTTTGAGCTGCCGTACTGGTGGATATAACAATATAAATACTGTTTCCGGCAGTTACCGGTAAAGTAGCAATGTTTACATTTCCGATGCCTCCACCTATACAAGCTACATTAATGTCTGAACAGTTGTCATATACGAACATAGCCGCTCCGGTTCCGGAGTTAGTCATGCTTATATTCAGGTTACCTGTTACAGTAGGGGTATAAGTATATACTACATCATTACCCGAAAGATAGGTGCCTGTTGTACCACAGGTTGTACCCGGAGCTCCTTCATATACATCGCTAAAGTTAGATGTATTGTTGGTGGTTGAATATGGTATTGTAGGGACAACTAAAGGATAATTACAACTTTCGCCAAGTGTTCCTGTTTTAAAGAAATAAGGCCCTAACCACGCACTTTGTCCGGTATCAGGGCATATTGCTTTTACAAAAGCCTTGTAGTTTGTACTGGCCGTAAGACCGCCTTTTGTATACGGTGGCTGTCCTGCATAGGCTTCACCTACACCGGTAGATGGAAGATTAGCTTCTAACACCTCAATTTCCCAAGATGTGGCTCCTCCGTTATTTATCCAGTTAAATGTAGCTGAGTTAAGACCAACACTTGTAGCGCTTAACGTAGTAGGATCGGCACATTGCGCTGTTACTCTTACATCGTCAATAAGCCAACGGTCACAGTTGTCTCCTTCCATTACAAATGCAATGTGTGCATTTCCTGAAATTGCCGGCAGCGTAATTACTTTTTCGTAGTAGGTAGTTTGTAATGGATTTAATGTTGTTTCTGTCCAGGTTTGAAGATCCGTATATGCAGTCAAATTGTTTGGATCTGCATCGGTTGAGATCTTAACCTTGTAAACACCTCCCTGATCACCGGCAAGTGTAAGCCTCGAGAAAAATCGAAGTTGTGCATTAACCGGCATGTTAATGTAAGGAGTGATTAACCAGTCTTTCGGAATTTGCATTCCGGTGGCAACGTTTTCCCTGTCCAGATAGGCGGAGTAGTTACCATTATTGGAGGGTTTTGTAGAACTGTTCGCTTCTCTAACCCATGTTACATTGGGTCCCAGTTCATTCACCACTGTCCATCCGGGTGGTGCGGCAGGTGTACCTGTCCAGGGATCTTCAAATCCCTCGTTGGGTAACTGTGCAAAACCACAAATTGACATTAGCAAAGCTAAAATCAAGAAAGTAATTTTTTTCATATCAATTAGTTAATATTAGGTTTAAGGCTCTAAAACTAACTAAAAAAGAAATGTCAGGATTTTATTTACAAAACAAAAAAGTGAATAATTAAGTTTACAAACAAAATTATTGAAGATTGTTATGTTTTTAACTTAATTTTATTTTATAATGTCGACGTATTCTTATATATTATGAGATTTTTTATCTAAAATCCAATAATTAAGAAAAATTCTATAATTGTGTGAAGTTATGATTTTTTATAAAACGCGAGAAAAATTTTTGGTTTTATTTAACATTTTTTACATTTATTAAGAGTGGTTTTTAAAGCTTATGCCAATTGAAAAATATAACCTGCATTTAGTACTTATATAAAAAAAAGAGCCGTTGTAAAACGGCTCTTTTAAATTAAAAATTTCTGGTTCTTATTGCTGTCTGTTAATATATATCCAGCCGGTATTATTTTCACCGGTAGCACGTTCAATAACGTAAAAATAAGTTCCTGTAGGCAGTTCGTTTCCATTGTTGTCCTGGCCACCCCATTCTTTCTTATAATCGTTTTTACTGTATACTTCCTGACCGTAACGGTTAAAGATACTCAGCTTTTTCACGTTAAGCGCAGTAAGATCAAATACATCATTCATGCCATCCCCGTTTGGAGAGATACCTCTTTGTATTTCACAACTAGTATCAGAGACAATGATAGAATCTTCACCGGTGCAACCTTCGGCAGTTGTAATAGTTACAAAATATTCACCTGCTGATGGAGCAATAAACT